>JBIJCH010000126.1:0-6433 GCA_044344815.1 Flavobacteriales bacterium
ACGCCCCGGACGACTACGTTCGGAGCGGCGTGGGCTCGTCCTTCAGCCGGGCGCTGGAGGTGGAGGCCGGGCAGCTCTTCTACCTCGTCATCGACTACCAGGACCGCCCGCTGGACGGGTACACCATCCGGTTCCACTACGACCCGCCGCCCCCGCCCCCGGTGGTGGAGGAGGAGAAGACGCAGCAGCAGGAGCTTCTTATCGAGGTGACCGATGTGCGCACGGGCAAGCCGGTGGACGCCACGCTCACCATCCAGGGCATGGTGTTCGACAAGGTGGTGGAGGCCAAGGGCGCCAGCACCTATTCGTACAAGATGGACATGTACCGCAACCTGCTGATCGGCTGCGTGCGCGAAGGCTACATGTTCTACACCACCAAGGTGAAGGGGAGCATGGAGCCCGTGGTGAAGGTGGAGGTGAAGCTGGTGCCGATCAGCCCCGGCGAGCACGTGGTGCTGGAGGACATCAACTTCGTGGGGAACGATGCCAAGGTGCTGCGCAGCTCGGAGGCGGCCATGCTGCTGCTGCTGCGCTTCATCCAGTCCAACCCCCGGGTGAAGGTGGAGATCCAAGGCCATGTGAACGGCCCCACCTTCAAGAACACCAGGGAGTTCATCGAGCTGAGCACGGCGCGGGCCAGGACGGTCTACGATTTCCTCATCGTGAACGATGTGGAGCCCGAGCGCATCTCCTACGCCGGCCTGGGTAACTCCCAGATGCTTTACCCGGAGCCGAAGAACAAGGAGCAGAGCGAGGCCAACCGCCGGGTGGAGGTGAAGGTGCTGAGCAACTGAGCCGTCCGGCACCCGCATCCACCGTTCATCCAAGAAGGCTTGTCCGCCGGGGTGAGGCGGGTATTTTTGATCGGCCGCAACATGCGGCCATGGCACATGCGTACCCCGACCATCCTGGCGTTCCTCACCGTGCTCACACCCGTGATCGCGCAACAGGGCTGGACCCTGGAACAGTGCGTGCAGCGCGCCGAGGAGCGCAACCTGAGCATCCAGCGGAGCCTTTACGACCGAGACCTGGCCCTCGAGGACGAGCGCTCGGCCAAGTGGGGCATGCTGCCCGACCTCAACGGGGCCGCGACCCACGGCTACAACTGGGGCCAGACCATCGACCGGTATACGAACACCTTCGCCACCGACCGGGTGCGCACCAACAACTTCTTCCTCGGCAGCAACTGGACCATTTTCGGCGGCATGTCCCAGCGCAACCAATGGGAGCGCGCGAAGCTGGACGTAAGCTCGGCGGAGGAGGCGGTGGCCGCCGCCCGGGTGGACATCCGCTCGAACGTGGTGGCCCGCTTCATGCAGATGTTGAGCGCCGAGGAGCGCATCAAGGCGGCCACGGCCACGGCCGACCGCACGCGCGAGCAGGTGGGCTTCACCGAGGCGCTGGTGGAGGCCGGCCGCACCGCCCGGGTGGAGCTGCTTGACCTGCGCGCCCAGCTGGCGCGGGAGGAGTTCGATATCGTGACCGCCGAGAACCAGTACCAGCAGGCGCGCCTGCAGCTGGCCCAGTTGCTGATGCTGGACCCCCGGGAGACCGCCGCCTTCACGGTGAGCGCCCCCTCCCTCAGTGCCTTCGTACCCTCCGAGCCCACGGTGACCCTTGATGAGCTGATGATCCGCGTGCTCGAGAACCACCCCTCGTACCGCAGGGCCTCGATCGACGTGAAGAGCGCGGAGCGCTCGGTGGAGATAGCGCGTGCCGGTGGCATCCCTTCGCTCCGCTTCAGCGCCAACGTCGCTACGGGCTACTCGGGCCGTGATGAGGTGACGGTGGGCGACCCCATCTTCGGCACGCCCTACCAGATCGGTGAGACGCAGTCCGGCGAGCCCGTCTACACCCGGAACGTGAGCTATGACACCGAGACCAAGGCCTTCGGCCAGCAGCTGGAGGATAACGTGAACTACAGCACCGCCTGGACCTTGAACGTGCCCATCTTCAACAACATGCGGAACCGCACGGCCTCCCAGCAGGCGAGGATCCGCTCGGCCCAGGCACGCCTGCAGCAGGCGAACATCGGGCAGCAGCTGCAGGTGACCGTGCAGCAGGCCCTTGCGGACCAGCGCGCGGCCTACCGGCAGTACGCGGCCGCCGACCGTGCCGTGGAGGCCTCGCGCGAGGCCATGGCCTATGCCGAGGATCGCTTCCGGCAGGGCGCTGTCACGGCGCTCGAGCTGGGCACCGCCAAGGCCAACCTGAACCGCGCCCAGGCCGACCTGATCACCGCGCGCTACAACTACCTCCTGGCCGCGCGTTCGCTGGACATCCTCCAGGGGCTGCCCCTCACCCTGTGACCCGTGGCGCTGCTCCTGAGCCTTGAGACGGCCACGCCGCATTGCGCGGTGGCCCTGTCCGACGGTCCGCGGGTGCTGGCCTGGCGCGAGGAAGGCCATGGCCGCCCCGCGCATGCCGAACGGCTGAACGTGTTCATCGACGAGGTGCTGCGCGAGGCGGGCATCGGACCCCGCGACCTGGCCGCGGTGGCCGTGGGCATCGGGCCGGGATCCTACACCGGCCTGCGCATCGGGCTCAGCGCGGCCAAGGGGCTGTGCTACGCGCTGGAGATCCCCATCATCGGCATGGGCACCCTGGAGGTGCTCGCCCACGCACTGCTCGCCGGTGGCCACCTGCCCGAGGGGTCCCGCCGGCTGATGCCCATGGTGGATGCGCGCCGCATGGAGGTGTTCACCCTGATGGCGGACATGACCGGCAAGCCGCTCGTCACCGCGCACCCGGCCGTGCTCGACGCCGCCTGGACACAGGCTCTTCCCGCCGATGGCATCACCATCGTGTTCGGTGATGGTGCGGACAAGGCGGCCGGGCTGTGGGCGGCGAACGCGAACGTGCGGCACGAGGCCGGCATCAGGCCTTCGCACGCCGGCATGGCGCGCCTGGCGCATCACCTGTACGAGGCCGGCACGTTCAGCGACCTCGCGTACCTCGTGCCCGATTACGGCAAGGCTGCCAACGTGACCCAGCCCGGGAAGGCCCGCGGCTAGAGGCCTGCGAGGATCGTGAGCAGGGCGATCATCGGCAGGTCGCCGGCGATGCGCAGCACGCCGTCGCTGCGCTGGCAGAACGCGCCTTCGCCCAGGTACACCGCATCACCATCGAGCACGAAGGCGCCTTCCTGCCGGTTGCAGAAGGTGCCGTCGGCGCGGAACACCTTCGCACCTTCCAGCAGTAGTGCGCAGGAGCCCTTGGTGCAGAACGCGCCCGAGCAGCGCACCAGGCGACCTTCCTCGACCACGTATGCGGCCTGGCCCTTGCGGCCGAACGCATCGGCGCTGTGGTACACGCGGTCGCCCTCGATCACATAGAGGCAGGGACCCTTGGTGGCGAAGGGGCCGCAGGCCTGGTGGATGCGCGCACCGCCCGCGGCGGGATCGCCTTCCACGATGAAGGCCGCATCACCGGGCGTGGCGAACGGACCGTAGGCCCAGTGCAGCACGGCCCGTTGCGCCAGCGCGGCGTGGCCGGTGAGCAGGAGCAGGAGCAGGGGAAGCAGGCGCATCAGCGTTCGGTGGTGTAACGGACCACGTGGATCAGCCCGGTCTCCTCGTCCTTCGTGAGCACGGCCTTCAGCCACAGGGTCTCCTCCTCGTAGAGGTACTCGTCGTGGCTGCGCAAGCGATCATCGTGCCAGCGTTCGGTGTACACCACGTTGCCCACGGTGTCGTACCGCCAGGTCATGCGGTCGGTGGATGGAAGGCGCAGGTCGGGCTGGTCCGTCCGTTCGGCCAGGCGGCCCTTCTCATCGTAGGTGAAGGTGATGCGGCCGCGACGGCCTGTCACCAGGTAGCGGTCGTCGATGGCGCGCAGGTAGCCCAGGCGGTCGCGCTGGTACAGCTGTTCGCGGTAGGGGAGCCCGCGCTCGTTGAGCCAGGTGCACTTCCAGGCCGTGTCGTTCACCGTGGACCAGGTGAGCTGCTCGTCGCTGATCACCGAGCGGTTGCCGGGCACCAGGTGGTACCGGTCGGGTCCGAGGTTCTCGATGCGCACGTAGGCCTGGCGCACGGTGCGCCCGAGCGAGTCGCAGGTGATCTCGTAGGCGAAGTGGCCGCTGAGGTCGTTGCGGAGCCGCTGGACGAGCCTGCCCTTCGCGTCGTAGAAGTAACCGATCGACGCCGTGTCCAGGCCGGTGCCGGGCCGTCCGTAGCTGGTGTTGCCGTACACCAGGCGGCCCTGGGCATCGAAGCGGTAGAGGTGCTTCTCGGCCTTGTCGACCATGGGTCGTCCCTCGCGCTTCACCATCTGCTTGCCGCTGATGGAGCGGATGCCCTGGCGGGCGATGAAGGCTGGGTTGAAGATGAGCTCGGAGGGCTCCTCGGCGGTGGCGGGCACGAGCAGCTGCTGGGCGTGGAGCATCGGCGCGAACAACGCGGCGGCAAGGGCGGCAAGGGTCCTCATCGCAGCTGGGCGAGCGCTTCGTTCACGGTGTTCACAGGCAGCTTGCACTGCTTCTCCACGCACACGAAGATGGTGGTGGTGCCCACGGACTTGCCCTCGAGGAGCGGGAGCGTGCTGGTGCCGGTGGTGCCCAGGAACATGCGGTTGGGGATGTAGGTGGCGGCGAACTCGGCGCGGCGCTGCAGGGCCTCGGGGCCGGTGATGGCGATCTCGTACAGCGGGTGCACGTGCATGAGCATGAGCTGCGCCCAGTTGCTGTAGCCGGCCGGGTAGCTGCGCATCTGCGGCTTCACGTTGTTGAGCATCCCGGTGGCCAGGTCGGTGTACCGCTGCACGTCGAGCAGGTGGCCGAGGAGGAAGAGCCCCTTCGCCAAGCTGCTGTTGCTGGCGGGCACCACGTTGTCGGTCACCTCGCTCTTGCGGGCGATGAGCGGCGGGTCCTGGTCGCTGGTGAAATGGAACAGGGCCTCGCCCTCCTGGTGGAAGTGGGCGATCGCGTGGTCGGCCAGTGCCCGCGCCTCGTTCAGCCAGCGCTCGTTGAAGGTGACGCCGTACAGCGCGAGGAGGGCCTCGATGGTGAAGCTGTAGTCCTCGAGGTACCCGTTGATGGACGCGCGTCCGGCCTTGTAGCTGTGCCACAGCCCGCCATCGGGCCTGCGGCAGCGGGTGAGCAGCTGCTCCATGGTGCGCTGTGCGCGGGCCAGCCATTCCGGCCGGCCGAACACCTCGTAGGCATCGCAGTAGCCCTGCACCATCATGGCGTTCCAGCTGGTGAGCGCCTTGTCATCGAGCCCGGGCCGCACACGCTTCGCGCGCGCCTCCAGCAGCCGCGCGTTGATGGCGTCCATCGATCGCCGCAGGTCCTTTTCGTCGAGGCCGCGCTCGCGCGCGAACGCATCGTCGCCCTTGGTGCGCAGCAGGATGTTGTTGCCGTGCTCCCACAGCGCCTTGCCGTCCACGTTGTAGTAGGCGATGGCCAGGGGCGCATCGGCGCCGAGCACGCGCTCCAGCTCGGCCTTCGTCCACACGTAGTACCGACCTTCCTCGCCCTCGCTGTCGGCATCGAGCGCACTGTGGAAGAGGCCTTCGTCGGAGCTCATCTCGCGCTCGGCGAAGGCGATGATGCCTTCCACCACGCGCCTGTACTCCTCGTGGCCATAGGCCTGGTAGGCCTGGCTGTAGAGGGAGAGGAGCTGTGCGTTGTCGTAAAGCATCTTCTCGAAGTGGGGCACCTTCCACAGCACGTCCACGCTGTAGCGGGCGAAACCGCCGCCCACCTGGTCGTGGATGCCCCCGAGGGCCATCTTGTCGAGGGTGAGCTCCACCTGGCGTTGGAGCTCCGCATCGTTGGTGAGCCAGGCCTGCTTGAGGAGGAACTGGTAGTTGTTGGGCAGCGGGAACTTGGGCGCTCGGTCGGGCCCGCCGTGCTCGCGGTCGAAGGTGCTGTCCCACACGGCGACCAGCCCGGCGAGGTCGCGTGCCGAGAAGGCTGGGGGCTCCTCGTTCACATGCACGAGCTCGGCGCTCAGCACGCCCTGGTGCAGGCGTTCAGCGTAGGTGCGGACCTTGGCGGGGTCCTTCGTCCAGGTGGCGTGCAGGTCCTGCAGCACCTGCGCCCATTGCTGTGGCGGGAAGTAGGTGCCGCCGTACACGGGGCGGCCATCGGGCAGGGTGAAGCAGTTGAGCGGCCATCCCCCGCGCTGGGTCATCAGCTGCACGGCCGTCATGTACACCTGGTCCACGTCGGGCCGCTCCTCGCGGTCCACCTTGATGCACACGTAGCGCTCGTTCATCAGCTGCGCGATGCTGTCGTTCTCGAAGCTCTCGCGTTCCATCACGTGGCACCAGTGGCAGCTGCTGTAACCGATGCTCACGAGCACCAGCTTGTTCTCGGCACGGGCCCTGGCGAAGGCCTCCTCGCCCCACGGGTACCAGTCGACCGGGTTATGGGCGTGCTGGAGCAGGTAGGGGCTCGATTCGTTCACGAGCCTGTTGGTATGGGCGTGCA
>JBIJCH010000179.1:0-5239 GCA_044344815.1 Flavobacteriales bacterium
CCCCGACCTGTGCGCGGTGGACAACAACGTGGCGCCCAAGGAGTACCTCGGCAAGTTCTGGATCGACTCGCTCGTGCACGAGCCGGCCATGCTGCAGTACGTGGTGGACCTCATCGGCGCGGACCGTGTGGCCCTCGGCAGCGATTACCCGTTCCCCCTCGGTGAACTGGAGCCCGGCAAGCTCATCCGCAGCATGCCCTGGGACGATGCGCGGAAGGAGATGCTGCTCAGCGGTGCGGCCCTGCAGTGGCTGGCCACGGAGCGGAAGCGGTTCGTGTAACCTGTCCGCAGCTCCTATGCGAGTGCTGAAACGGTTGATCTGTGTCGCGGTGATCTTTGTGATGCTGCATTCTTGTGGGAGCTTTTGCGGATCCTTGGACGCTTCTTTTCAGCGAAGGATCGACAGTGCCAATAGTCTGCTGAAGGGGCGTGGACATATTGAGCCAGTACCCTGCGAGTTCTTCTACGTCAACTTCAGGATGAGCACGGCGGTCATTGACTCCGACCTCGTAGCTCAAGTTCATTCCCTACTCTATGACGACAGCTTGCGCGCTGGATGGCCTGTCGTGTGGATCTACGACGACGAGGGGAGGTACATTCTAAGCCATCACTTCAAAGGTCGGTTCTATCGCCAGACTGGTGATTGACCTTCAGCTTCGGATCGGACAGGATCAGCGCACCAGGTTCACGTGCCCGTAGTGCGTGCTCTTCTCGCCGCTGAGCTCGGTGAGGTCGATGCGCCACACGTAGGTGTCGATGGGTGACTGCACGCCGTTGTAAGTGCCGTCCCAGAACCTGTCCAGCCGGTCGCTCTCGAAGATCATCTCGCCCCAGCGGTTGAACACGTACAGCTTGAAGGTCTTCACCTCGGTCGCCAGCGCGAAGAAGGCATCGTTGAGACCATCCCCATCGGGGGTGAAGGTGTTCGGGACGTACAGGGTGCCGTCCACGATCACCATCACCTGGTCCGTGGCCACGCAGCCGTTGGTGTCGGTGAGGGTCACGGTGTACAGCGTGCTCACCTGGGGAAAGGCGAACGGCGAAGGGCAGTCCAGGCAGCTGAGGGTGGGGTCGGTCTGCCAGAGCAGCACGCCCGCACCGGTGGCCAGCAGCTGGGTCTGGTCGCCGTAGGCGATCTCCACGTCGCTGCCGGCGTTCACCGAAGGTTCGGGGAACAGCTCCACGGTCACCGTCGCGGTGTCGGTGCAGCCTGCCGGGCTGGTGGCGGTCAGCAGGTAGGTGGTGGTCGCCGCGGGGCTCGCCGTCACAGGGCTGCCGGTGGTGCTGCTCAAGCCTGCGCCCGGGCTCCAGGTGAACGCGCTGGCGCCGGCGGCGAAGAGCTGCACGCTCTCGCCCGGACAGATGGTGGTGTCGGGCCATGCATCAGCGACGACGACCTCCACATCCACGAACACGCTGTCGAGCGCGCTGCCGCAGCTGTTGGACACCGTAACGAAATAGGTGGTGGGAACGGGTGGCGTCACCACGGGGTCCGGCCCATCCAGGTCGGTGATGCCCGGTGCGGGCTGCCAGGTGTAGGTGGTGCCGCCCGTCACGAGCAGCTGCACGCTGCCACCGGTGCACACAGTGGTATCGCTTGAGACCGGTGTTGGCGGTGTGGTCTCCACGGTCACCACCAGGGAGTCGGTCACTTCGCAGCCCAGCGGCGTGGTGATGGTGACGGTGTATTGCGTGGTGACCGCGGGTGAGGCGAGCGGGCTCTGCAACGAGGGGTCGTTCAACGAGGCGGCGGGCGCCCAGCTGTACGTGCCTCCCCCGATGGCGCTGATGGGCACCGCATCGCCCAGGCACACCACGGTGTCGGGCCCGGCCTCACCGAACGGCACCCCGAACACGATGTCCACGCTCACCGTGTCCGTTCCGCAGCTGTCGGTCACCACCACGGTGTAGGTGATGGGGCCTGGTGGTGTGGCCACGGGGTTCGCGATGGTGGTATCGCTCAACCCGGTGGCGGGCGACCACAGGTAGGCGTGGCCGCCGCCGGCCTGGAGCTGCACGCTGGCGCCGGGGCACAGCGTGTCCACCGGTTCGATGAACGCGTCGTCCGGGTCGATCACCGTGATGGTGAGGTAGGCGGTGTCGTTGACCAGGCAGCTGTTGCTGTCGCTCAGCACCATCATCACGGTGAAGGTCCCGGTGTCGGTATACGTGTGCGTGGGTTCGAACTGCGTGGAGCTGCCGAGGCCGTCGCCGAAGTCCCAGGCGAAATCGGTGCCGCCCTGGCTCAGGTTGTCGAACACGGCGGTGGCGTTGGGCAGGCACAGGTAGGTGGGCCCGTTGATGTCGATCACGGCCGTGGGCTGGGTGAGGGCGAACTTGAACACGCCCAGGTTGCAGTTGAAGCTGTTGTTGGTGTTGCTCCAGGCCCCCGGGGTGGTGGGGAAATCATCATTGCTGCCGCAACCGGCGCACACGGCCGCGTACACGTTGCCGTTCTTGTCGAAGCGGCTGGTGCCCCCGTCCACGTGCTCCTGGCTGATGCCCCCGCCGAAGAAGGTGGCATAGTTCAGGGCCACGGCCTCGGGCTCCAGCACCATCAAATAGAAGTCACTGCCGTTGGTGGTGGTCTGGAAGGCGCCCGGTGTGGTGGGCAGTCCTGTGGTGGTGCTGGCGAAGGCCTGTGCGAAGGTGTTGGTGGTACCGCCCCAGCCGCAGAAGTAGATCTGGCCGCAGTCGCTCACGAGGAAGGCGCTGGGGGAGATGTCCTCCGTGCCAAGGCCGGACCCGATGCGGGTGCTCCACAGGGAGGTCCCCAGGTCGTGCGTGAACTTGTGGATGAACTGGGAGCTACCGGGGTTGGCGTACTTGCCGGGGGTCACTGGGTAAGGGCCGTGGCTCTGGCCCACCACGAACACCTCGTCGGCCGGGTTAAGCTGCACGAAGTAGGCCTGGTCGTAGGTGTTGGTGCCCAGGTAGGTGGCGCCCAGGCGGGTGGTGCCCGCCGCGTTGAAGCGAACGAGGTAGCCGTCCACATCGCCGTTGGCGCTGTTGTCCCACGGCGACCCGGCCATGGGCAGGTCACTGGAGGCGGTGCCCCCGGCCACGAACACCTCGCCGTTGCTGTCGAACTGCACGCCATAACCGCTGTCGGCGAGCGAGCCGCCGAGGTAGGTGGCCCAGCGTTGTGTCGGGCGCCCCGGGTCGATGCGGAAGAGGTAGGCGTCCTGCACGCCTGCGAACGCGGGCTGCGGGGCCCCGGGCGTGGTGGGGCAGTCGGCGCTCTCGGTGCTGGTGGCCACCACCGGCCGTTCCAGGGGGTCCAGGGCGATCTCGCCGCGGAAGCTGTCGCCGTAGTTGTGGGCCAGCAGGGTGGCGTTGTTGATGCCGTCGTTCGCCGTGCCGCCCACGTAGGTGCTGCCGATGAGCCCGGTGGCGGCGGCGTTCAGGCGGGCCACCACGATGTCGGTGCCGGCCGAATGGCCGTACCCGTACCCGATGCCGAAGGCGAGCATGGGGCCGCCGTTGAAGCTGTTGTCGAAGCAGCCCGCCGTGGTCGGGAAGTCGCTCGAGCCGGAGGTGCCCAGCAGGTAGAGCTCGTCGTTGGTGTTCACCACCAGGCTGTGCGGGCTCTCGTTGCCGAGCGAACCGCCGAGGTACGTGCTCCACACCAGCGCCGAGCCATCGGGCGTCCACTTGGTGATGCCCATGTCGATGGTGCCACCGTTGAACGAGTCATCGAGCACGCCCAGCGTGGTGGGGTAGCCCGTATTGAAGACGATGCCGCCACCGTACAGGTGCCCGTCGTTGTCGTAGGTGGCGGTGAACCCGAAGTTGTCGGCCGTGCTGCCGGTGTAGCTCCCGAAGGTGAGCACCGGGTCGATCACCAGGGGTAGGTCACTACGCCCCGTCACCGCGAAGGAGAGCGTGTTCCCCTTCAGTCGGTAGGCCGAGCGCACGGGGATGTAATGGTTGTCCAGGCCATCGAAGAAGTGCTTCCAGCTCACCGGCGCTTCCTCCACCACCTCGCCTGTGGTCAGCTTCACGTGCAGCGCGCCGTCCTTCACCGCCAGCCCGTCCTGCCCGTCATACCGCATGCGGATGATGCCAGGGTCGGTGCCGGGCGCCACCACCAGGTCGTACTTCAGTCCGTTGCGGCCGTCCAGGCGCAGGTCCACGCCGGGGTAGAGGCCCCGCACCCACACCTCGCCGTACACAGCACAGCCGGTGCCCCACTTCGCCGGGTCGTTGCCGATGAAGAAGTTCTCGTAGTGGGGCTGAACGAAGCGGCCTTCACCCGTGCCACCGGCCGCGCCCTCGAAGGTCACCCGGTAGGCGTGCATCCGCAGGGGTTCGTGCTCGTGATCGGGGGCACGTCCATGGTCGTGCAGGTCGCCGCCGCTGTGGAGCACGTAGGTGAGGGCGTTATGCTCCACGAAGAGCACCCCGCCGGGGATGTTCGCCCGGTACAGCACCTGCTGCGGCCACTGGCCCTTGTTCCGGGTGAACGGCACCAGCGGGCCGGCCGCGAAGGACAGCCCCGCGCACCCCAGGAGGACTATGGTGGCCAGGTACCGCAAGGGAAAGGCCCGCCGCTCGGGCGGAACCGCAAGTTAAGACCCGCGTGGCGGGCCTTTCGTTGCCTGCCTCACCGGCCGGACCGGGCCACCGGCGAACCGTTCGGCCCGTTGGGGAAGGCGTACCTTTGCCGGCGCCGTGGGCGCCCGCCCCACCCGGGACCCACAGGCCCTTCCATGAGCGATGCCATCAAGCATGAATGCGGTCTCGCGTTCATCCGGCTGCGGAAGCCGCTGAGCCACTACCACGCTAAGTATGGAACCCCCCTTTACGGCCTCAACAAGCTGTACCTGCTCATGGAGAAGCAGCACAACCGCGGCCAGGACGGCGCGGGGGTGGGCACCATCAAGCTCGATCCGCAGGCGGGCACCCAGTACATCGACCGCGAGCGCAGCACCGACAAGCAGGCCATCCAGAGGATCTTCGGGAAGATCAGCCGGGGCTACGAGGAGGCCGTGAAGGCCGATCCCGCCGCCGCCAAGGACACCGAGCTGCTCAAGAATCACATGCCTTTCCTGGGCGAGGTGCTCCTGGGCCACCTGCGCTACGCCACCTTCGGCAAGCAGGGCGAGGAGAACTGCCACCCGCGCCGCCGCCTCAACAACTGGATGACGCGCAACCTGGTGGTGGCCGGCAACTTCAACATGACCAACGTGGACGAGCTGTTCGACCTGCTCGTCTCCATCGGCCAGCACCCCAAGGA
>JBIJCH010000122.1:0-6486 GCA_044344815.1 Flavobacteriales bacterium
CAAGGAAGACTGTGGAAAACCTGTGGGTTATTGCGGCACTTTTCGCCACCATTCATAATGCCCGTCTTTACTGAGGTTCTTGCGTGGATTCTGAACTTGTTCGTAGCTTTGGTGGGTCGTTTTATCAACATTGTGCCTGATCGTGCCTGAAAGTGCCGGAGGCCCGGTACTTTCGCAGCCATCTCGCACGCACATGCGGCTGAATGCTGAACCTCCTCGGGGAATACGATTGCCGGCTCGACGCCAAGGGAAGGGTGGTCCTTCCCGCCGCGCTGCGGAAGCAGCTCGCGGACGTGGCGTCGCAGGGCTTCGTGATGAACCGGGATGTGTTCCGCCCCTGCCTGGTGCTCTATCCCATGCCCGAGTGGGAACGCACCAACACCATGTTGCGTCGGTTGAACCGGTTCGTGGAGAAGAACATGGAGTTCATCCGACGCTTCACCGCAGGGGCCACGCCGCTGGAGCTCGATGGCACGGGTCGAATGCTGTTGCCCTACGCCTTGGTGAAGGATGCCCGCATGGGCAACGACATCAAGCTGTTGGGCCTCGGCGACCGCATCGAGGTCTGGGACGCCAAGGCCTATGCCGACATGCGCGGCGAGAAAGTGGATCTCACTTCGCTCGCGGAGGACGTCATGGGCTCGTTGGGCAATGACGACGGGAAGTGAATACCACGCTCCCGTTCTTTTACAAGCTTGTCTTGAAGGGTTGAACATCGCCCCCGATGGCGTCTACGTGGACGTCACCTTCGGCGGGGGCGGCCACAGCCGCGCCATCCTTGAACGCCTCGGTCCGCACGGACGCCTGGTGTCCTTCGACCGCGACAGCGATGCCTGGCGCAACGCGCCGAGCGATCCGCGCTTCACGCTGGTGCGCTCCGACTTCCGGTGGATCCGCAACCACCTGAAGTACCTGGACCTGCTCCCGGTGGACGGCCTGCTGGCCGACCTGGGGGTGAGCAGCCACCAGTTCGACACCGGCGCGCGCGGCTTCAGCTTCCGCTTCGAGGGTCCGCTGGACATGCGCATGGACCGCCGTGCGAAGCGCACCGCCGCCGGGCTGCTCGACCAGCTCGAGGAGGAGGCGCTCACCGACCTGCTGCGCAAGTACGGCGAGGTGGACGGTGCACCGCGTGTGGCCCGCCAGCTCATCGCGGCACGGTCGCGCCAGCGCATCGCCACCACCCAGGACCTGGTGGCCGCCCTGGAGCCGGTGACGCCGAAGCGCGACGCCAGCGGCTTCCTGGCCCAGGTGTTCCAGGCGCTGCGCATCGCGGTGAACGACGAGCTCGGCTCGCTCGAGCGCCTGCTCACCGAGAGCGCGCGGATCATCCGCCCCGGCGGCCGCCTGGTGGTGATGAGCTACCACAGCCTCGAGGACCGCCTGGTGAAGAACTGGATGCGCAGCGGCGACCTCGGCGGGCACGAGCACAAGGACGTGTTCGGGCGCAGCAGCAGGCCCTTCAAGCCCACAAGCAGCAAGGCGATACAGCCTTCGGAGGAGGAAGTGGACATCAACCCGCGCGCCCGCAGCGCGCGGCTCAGGATAGCAGAACGACTGGCATGAACAGGATGCGAGAGAAGCCCGCCGAACAGGACGGGAAGCCCGGCAAGGGTGACGGCGCGAAGGGCGGTGCACGCCTTCCGCGCGCCCTCATCGGCGTGCTCAACGGCTCCTTCCTCACGCGCGAGCAGGTGCTGGGCAACATGCCCTTCATCCTCTTCGTGGCCGGCCTCATGCTCGCCTACATCGGCTACGGCTACTGGACCGAGCGCACCGTGCGCGACCTGGAGCGTACGCGCACCGAGCTGAACGAGATGCGCGCCGAGTACCTCACCATCCAGGCCCGGCTCGACGAGGCCGAGCAGCAGAGCCAGGTGGGCGAGCAGATCGGCGCCATGGGTCTGCAGGACAGCCACGTGCCCCCGTACCGCATCACCGTGCCCGCCGGACAGCTCGAGCGCGCCAACACGGAATGACCATGGACGAGCAGCGCATCCTGAAGCTCCGCATCAACCTGGTCTACGGGCTGCTCGTGCTGTTCGCACTGGCCATCGTGTTCCACCTTTTCCGCATCCAGCTGGCCGAAGGGGAGAAGTGGCGCGCCGAGGCCGGCAAGGTGGCCACCGCCATCCGCACCGTGCTGCCCGACCGCGGCCACATCTACAGCGACGATGGCCGGCTGCTCGCCACCAGCGTGCCACAGTACGACGTGCGGATGGACATGCGCGCCGACGGCCTCACCGACGCACTGTTCGACGCCAACCTCGACTCGCTCGCCCTGTGCCTCTCCCAGCTCTTCATGGACCGCAGCCAGGCCGAGTACCGGCGCGACCTGCTGGTGGCCCGCGGGCGTGGCGAGCGCTACCACCTGGTGAAGCGCAACGTGGACCATGATCAGCTGCGGACGCTGCGCGGCTTCCCCCTCTTCCGGCTGGGGCGCACCAAGGCCGGCCTGGTGATCGAGAAGCGCACCGTGCGCATGCACCCCTTCGGCCGCCTCGCCGCGCGCACCGTGGGCTACGTGCTCAAGGACAGCACCACCATCGGTCTTGAGGGCGGCTTCGACCAATGGCTCCGGGGCGTCACCGGTCACCGCCTCGAGCGGCGCCTGAGCGGCGGCGCGTGGATGCCGGTGGACGACGAGGGCGCGCAGGACCCCGTGCCCGGCTCCGACATCCACACCACGCTCGACATCAACCTGCAGGACCTCACGGACCAGGCCCTCGAGCGGCACCTGCGCATCAACCGCGCGCACCACGGTTGCGCGGTGGTGATGGAGACCGCCACCGGGTACATCCGCGCCATCAGCAACCTCACCCTGCAGGGCGACAGCACCTACGCCGAGGACCTCAACTACGCCGTGGGCTTCGCCACCGAGCCCGGATCCACCTTCAAGACCGCCTCCCTGATGGTTGCCTTCGAGGACGGTCTTGCGAAGCCCACCGACCGCTGGGACACCAAGGGCGGCAAGGTGCGCTTCCACAACCGCGTGATGAGCGACTCGCACGACGGCGGGTTCGGTGTGATCGACCTGCACCGCGCCCTCGAGGTGAGCAGCAACACCGCCATCTCGCAGGCCATCGTGAAGGCCTACGGCAAGCAGCCGGACCGCTTCGTGAACGGCCTGCGCCGCCTGGGCCTCGACCGGCCGCTGGGCGTCCGCATCCCCGGCGAGGCCATGCCCACCCTGCGCGGTCCCGAGGACAACAAGCACTGGAGCGGCGTGAGCCTCCCGTGGATGAGCATCGGCTACGAGGTGAGCCTCACCCCGCTGCAGGTGCTCACCTTCTACAACGGCATCGCCAACGACGGGCGCATCGTGCAGCCGCAGTTCGTCTCGCGCATCACCCGCGCGGGCAGGGAGCTGGAGCGGTTCGAGCCCGTGGTGCTCAACGAGCGCATGTGCTCGCCGGGCACGCTGAAGGAGATCCGGTCCATGCTCGAAGGCGTGGTGGACACCGGCACCGCGACCAACCTGCGCGCGGCGCACTTCCGGATCGCGGGCAAGACCGGCACCGCGCAGATCGCCTCGGGGGCGGGCGGGTACAAGACCAACGGCGTGAGCCACCAGGCCTCCTTCGTGGGCTACTTCCCCGCCGACGCGCCCAAGTACACCTGCATCGTGGTGGTGAGCGCGCCCAGCAGCGGCGTGTACTACGGCAACCGCGTGGCGGGACCCATATTCACCGAGATCGCCAACAAGATCTACAGCAACCGACTGGAGCTGCAGACCGGGCTGGCGAGCCTGGAGCCCGCGGGCGGCCGCACGCCCGTTTCGTACGCCGGCCATGCCGCCGACCTGCGTACGGCCATGCAGGGCCTCGGCATTGATGCGGTGCAGGACGGCGAGGGCGAATGGGTGAACACCACCGCCGCCGACAGCGCGGTGCTCCTCACCCCCCGTGCCCTGCCCGGCGACCTGCAGGGCATGGTGCCCAACGTGGTGGGCATGGGCCTGAAGGACGCCCTCTTCATCCTCGAGAACCGCGGCCTGCGCGTGCAGGTGGTGGGCGCCGGCATGGTGAAACGGCAGTCGCTGCGACCGGGTGAACGCTGCCAGCGCGGCAACACCATCATCCTCGAGCTCACCACATGAAGCTGCTGAAGGACATCCTGTACCGCGCGCGCATCGAGCAGGTCGTGGGCTCCACCAACGCCGCCATCGAGAGGCTCACCTTCGACAGCCGGGCCGTGGTGCCCTTCACCGCCTTCGTCGCCATCAAGGGCACGCGCAGCGACGGGCATGCCTTCATCCCGCAGGCCATCGCCCAGGGCGCCAGCGCCATCATCTGCGAGGTGCTGCCCGACGAGCTGAAGGAGGGCGTGACCTACGTGCGCGTGGCCGATGCCCAGCAGGCCCTGGCGATGATGGCCGGCAACTTCTTCGACCATCCCTCGCGCGAGCTCACCCTGGTGGGCGTGACCGGGACCAACGGAAAGACGAGCACCGCGACGCTCCTCTTCCGCCTCTTCCGCGCGCTGGGCTTCAAGTGCGGCCTCATCAGCACCGTCGAATGCCGCATCGGGCAGCGCATCATCCCCAGCACCCACACCACGCCCGACGCCGTGCGCCTCAACGAGCTGCTGGCCGAGATGGCGCGCGAGAAGGTGACCCACTGCTTCATGGAGGTGAGCAGCCACAGCGTGGTGCAGGAGCGCATCACCGGCCTGCACTTCGACGTGGCCGTGTTCACCAACATCACCCACGACCACCTCGACTACCACGGCACCTTCGCCGAGTACATCAAGGCCAAGAAGCGATTCTTCGACCAGCTCGGCGAGGACGCCGTGGCGCTGGTGAACGTGGACGACGCCAACAGCGGCGTGATGGTGCAGAACACCAGGGCCGTGCGCCGCAGCTACGGCGTGCGCAACATGGCCGACCACCACGCGCGCATCATCGAGAACCAGCTCACCGGACTGCACCTCAACATCGACGGGCACGACGTGTACACGCGGCTCGTTGGCGAGTTCAACGCGAGCAACCTGCTGGCCGTGTACAGCGTGGCGGTGGTGCTCGGCCAGAAGCCGCTGGACGTGCTCACCGCGCTCAGCGACCTGGAGCCCCCGCGCGGCCGCTTCCAGGTGGTGCGTGGCGCCGGCGGTGTGATCGGCATCGTGGACTACGCGCACACACCCGACGCGCTCAAGAACGTGCTCGCGACGATCAACACGGTGTGCGGCGACGAGCAGCGCGTGATCACCGTGGTGGGCTGCGGGGGCGACCGCGACCGTGAGAAGCGCCCCGTGATGGCGCGCATCGCCGCCGGCATGAGCCATCATGTGGTGCTCACCAGCGACAATCCCCGCAGCGAGGACCCCAACACCATCATCCACGAGATGCGCACGGGGCTGGCCCCCGGCGACCTGCCCCGCGTGCTGGTGAACGCCGACCGCCTCGAGGCCATCCGCATGGCCGTGAACATGGCGCGCCCCGGCGACGTGGTGCTCGTGGCCGGCAAGGGGCACGAGACCTACCAGGAGGTGAAGGGCGTGAAGCACCCCTTCGACGACGCCGCCGTGCTGAAGGAGACCCTTGAACTGATGCACAAGTAGCCATGCTGTACCACCTGTTCAAGGCCATGGACTTCTCGCTGCCCGGCAGCGGGGCCTTCAACTACATCAGCTTCCGGGCGGGCATGGCCCTGATCGTGTCGCTCATCATCACGCTGTGGTTCGGCAAGGGCATCATCAAGCTGCTGCGGCGCATGCAGGTGGGCGAGACCGTGCGCGACCTCGGGCTCGAGGGCCAGATGCAGAAGCAGGGCACGCCCACCATGGGCGGCCTCATGATCATCGCCGGCATCGTGATCCCCACGCTGCTCTTCGCACGCTTCAACGTGTACATCGTGCTGATGCTGGTGGCCACCGTGTGGCTCGGCGCCATCGGCTTCGTCGACGATCACATCAAGGTCTTCAAGAAGGACAAGCGCGGCCTCGCCGGCACGAGCAAGATCATCGGCCAGGTCGGCATCGGCCTCATCGTGGGCCTCACCGTGTACTTCCACCCGGCCATCCGCACCAAGGTGGAGGTGCCCCAGGTGCTCGCCGAGCAGTTCGATGCGGGCGAGATCACCACGTTCACCGAGGAGGACGGCGAGGTGCGCTACCTGCTCGACCGCAAGCAGCCCAACACCACCATCCCCTTCGTGAAGGGCAACGAGTTCAACTACTCCTCGCTGCTGAAGCCCTTCGGGCATGACGCCCGCCGGCACACATGGATCCTGTACACCCTGGTCGTGATATTCATCATCACCGCGGTGAGCAACGGTGCCAACATCACCGACGGCATCGACGGGCTCGCCGCGGGCACCAGCGCGGTGATGGTGCTCACCCTGGGCATACTCGCCTGGATCAGCGGCAACATCATCTTCTCGGAGTACCTCGACGTGATGTACATCCCGGGCAGCGGCGAGCTCGTGGTCTACATAGGCGCTATGCTCGGGGCCTGCATCGGCTTCCTCTGGTACAACACGTATCCCG
>JBIJCH010000013.1:0-15098 GCA_044344815.1 Flavobacteriales bacterium
GCAGGTCTTCATGGGCGACACCGGCAGCCTGATGCTGGGCGGGAGCATCGCCACGCTCGCCATCCTCGTGCGCAAGGAGCTGCTCATCCCCGTGCTCTGCGGCGTGTTCCTGGTGGAGAACCTGAGCGTGATGCTCCAGGTCTCGTACTTCAAGTACACCAAGCGCAAGTACGGTGAGGGCCGGCGCATCTTCAGGATGAGCCCGCTCCACCACCACTACCAGAAGCTGGGCTACCACGAGAGCAAGATCGTGGCGCGCTTCTGGATCGTCGGCGTGATGCTCGCCGTGCTCACCCTGGTCACCCTGAAACTGCGATGACCAGGCTGGTGATCCTCGGTGCGCAGGAGAGCGGGGTGGGCTCGGCCCTGCTCGCGCGCAAGCTCGGCCAGCCGGTGTTCGTGAGCGACGCCGGTCCGATCAAGCCATCGTACCGGGCCGAGCTGGAGGCGCACGGCATCCCCTTCGAGGAGGGGGGGCACACGGCGTCCACCGTGCTCGCCGCCGACGAGATCGTGAAGAGCCCCGGGATACCCGACACGGCGGCGCTGGTGCGCGCGGCGGTGGAGAAGGGCATCCCGGTGATCAGCGAGATCGAGCACGCCGCGCGGCACACGCGCTCCACCATCGTGGGCATCACCGGCGCGAACGGCAAGACCACCACCACGCTGCTCACCGCCCACATCCTGCGCAAGGCGGGCCTGGACGTGGGCGTGGGCGGTAACGTGGGCCACAGCTTCGCGCGCCTCCTCGCCGAGCGCGACCGCGCGGTGCACGTGCTCGAGCTCAGCAGCTTCCAGCTCGATGGCATCCGCGACTTCCGCCCGCACATCGCGGTGCTGCTGAACATCACGCCCGACCACCTCGACCGCTACGCCTACCGGATGGAGAACTACGTCGCGAGCAAGTTCCGCATCGCGATGAACCAGACCCCCGACGACCACTTCGTCCACTGCGCCGACGATGCGGAGATCGCCAGGGGCCTGGGGCTCCACGCCGTGCGCGCGCAGCGCTGGCCCTTCTCCATCGAGCACCCGGTGGCCCTCGGCGGCCACCTCCACGACAAGCACATCCACATCACCACCCACCAATCCACCTTCCGAATGAGCATCCTTGAACTCGCCCTGCAGGGGAAGCACAACGTGTACAATTCCCTGGCCGCCGGCATCGCGGCCCGCATCCTCGAGGTGCGCGATGAGGTGCTGCGCGAGAGCCTGAGCGACTTCCAGAACGTGGAGCACCGCCTGGAGCGCGTGGCCACGGTGAACGGGGTCGAGTTCGTCAACGACTCGAAGGCCACCAACGTGAACAGCGCGTGGTACGCCCTGGAGAGCATGGAGAAGCCCGTGATCTGGGTGGCCGGCGGCACCGACAAGGGCAACGACTACAGCACCCTGCGCGACCTGGTGAAGGGCAAGGTGAAGGCCATCGTGTGCCTGGGCAAGGACAACGCCAAGGTGCACGAGGCCTTCGGCGACCTGGTGGGGACGATCGTGGACACCGAGAGCGCAGCTGCCTGCGTGCGCGCCTCCTACGAGCTCGCCGACGCCGGCGATGTGGTGCTGCTGAGCCCCGCCTGCGCCAGCTTCGACCTCTTCGAGAACTACGAGGACCGCGGCCGCCAGTTCAAGGCCGCCGTGCGCGCCCTGTGAACCTTCAACCCACCGGAACATGGACCAGGAGACCTACCAGCGCATCCTCGCACAGCGACTCACCGAGCAGCTGATGGTGGCCCGCCGCCAGGCGCTGGCCGAGCAGGCCGTCGGGCCGCACAGCCTCGAGCTCGTCGGCACCCACAAGGGCGTGGAGTACATCAACGACTCACGCTCCACCTTCCTCGATTCCACGCTGGCCGCCATGACCAACGTGGAGAAGCCCATCGTGTGGATCGCCGGGGCGCTCGCGTCCGAGGTGGGCCGCGGGCACGTGCAGGACTTCCTGAAGGGCAAGGTGGTGGCCCTGGTGCTCTTCGGCCGCACCAGCGAGCGCGCCATCGAGGCCCTGCAGCCCTTCACCGAGCATGTGCACTTCGCCGAGGAGGTGCGCACCGCCGTGTTCCTCTCCGGTGAGATCGCACGTCCGGGCGAGGTCGTGCTGTTCAGCCCCGCATGCCCCAGCGGGGACGGATTCGCCAACTACGAGGAACGCGGCACCGAGTTCAAGCGCGCCGTGCGCGACCTCTGATCCACCGACGATGAAGGCCCTGTTCGAACGGCACCTGCACGGCGACCGCACCATCTGGGTGGTGGTGCTCCTGCTCGCCCTGGTGAGCCTGCTCTCCGTGTACAGCGGCGGGGCATGGCTCATCTGGCGCACCCCCGGCGGCGGGCTCCGCCTGCTGTTCAAGCACGCCCTCATGCTCGCGTCGGGCGGCGCCATCATGTACGTGGCCAGCCGCCTGCGCTACACCGCCTACTCCAAGCTGTCGCAACTGCTCATCGTGGTCACCGCTGGCCTGCTGCTGCTCACCCTGCTCGTGGGCAGCAACGTGAACGGCGCCTCGCGCTGGCTCGCCGTGCCCGGCCTGGGCATCACCTTCCAGACCAGCGACCTGGCCAAGGTGGTGCTGCTCGTGTATCTGGCGCGGGTGCTCGGCAGGCACCAAGGGGAGCCGTGGACCTTCAAGGCGGTGCTGCTGCGCCTGGGCCTGCCCATCGCCGTGATCTGCGGGCTCATCCTGCCGGCCAACTTCTCCACCGCGGCCCTGCTCGGCCTCACCTGCTTCGTGCTGCTGTTCATCGGGCGCGTGCCCCTGAAGCACTTAGCCTCGCTCGTGCTGCTGGCCGTGGGCGCCTTCCTGGCGCTGCTGCTGCTGGCCCGCACCAAGCCCGAGCTCCTGCCGCGGGCCGCCACCTGGGAGAAGCGCATCGAGCGGTGGATGGCCGGCGACGACGGCGTGATGACCGCCGAGGAGCGCGATGCCGATTTCCAGGCGAACAACGCCAAGATCGCCATCGCCGTGGGCGGCCTCATGCCCAACGGTCCGGGCACGGGCACCTCGCGCAACTACATGCCTCACTCCGAGAGCGACATGATCTACGCCCTCATCATCGAGGAGTACGGTTCGGTCATCGGAGGGCTCGGCCTGCTGCTGCTCTACCTCATCCTGTTCTTCCGGGCGGTGCGCATCGCCACGGGTTGCGAGAAGCGCTTCGGCTCGTACGCGGCCGTGGGCCTGGCCCTAAGCCTTGTGCTAACGGCCTTCATGAACATGGCGGTCAGCGTGGGCATGGTGCCCGTGACCGGCCAGCCGCTGCCCCTGGTGAGCATGGGCGGCACGAGCATCTGGTTCACCTGCCTGGCCGTGGGCATCATCCTCAGCGTGAGCCGCAGCCTGGCCGAGCATGCTGGCGGCAGCGAGGACCATCCAACACGCAAGGGCCCCGCTCACCATACCGATGCCGCGTTCGCCTAGGATCCTAATCAGCGGAGGGGGCACGGGAGGGCACATCTTCCCGGCCATCGCCATCGCCAACGCGGTGCGGCGCGCCGCCCCCGACGCCGAGGTGCTGTTCGTGGGGGCCCTGGGCAGGATGGAGATGGAGAAGGTGCCGGCGGCCGGTTACCGCATCGAAGGGCTCCCCATCCGCGGCTTCCAGCGTGGCTCCATCCTGAAGAACCTGTCGCTGCCCTGGCGCCTGCTGAGCAGCCTGTGGAAGGCGCGGCGGATCGTGCGGACGTTCAAGCCCGATGTGGCGGTGGGCGTGGGCGGCTACGCCAGCGGTCCCACATTGGTTGCCGCGCAACGCGCCGGCGTGCCCACGCTCATCCAGGAGCAGAACAGCCATGCCGGCGCCACCAACCGCATGCTGGCGCGCAAGGCCGACCGCATCTGCGTGGCCTACCCGGGCATGGCGAAGTACTTCCCAAGGGACCGCATCCTGCTCACCGGCAATCCCGTGCGCGAGGAAGTGGTACGCCTGGAGGGCAAGCGCCCGCGTGGCCTGGAGGAGTTCGGCCTGGCCGACGGGCGTCCCATCGTCTTCGTCACGGGCGGAAGCCTCGGGGCGCGCGGCATCAACCTCGGCATCGAGGCCGCCCTGCCCGTGCTGAAGGCGCGCGGGGTGCAGCTCATCTGGCAGACCGGCACACCCTTCCATGCGCGTGCGCTCGAGGCGGTGAAGAGCGAGGGCTATGCCGATTGCCGCGTGCTCGAGTTCGTGACCCGCATGGACCTGGCCTACGCCGTGGCCGACCTGGTCGTGGCGCGTGCGGGTGCCATCAGCGTTAGCGAGCTGTGCCTGGTGCATATGCCCGCCATCCTCGTGCCGCTGCCCACCGCCGCCGAGGACCACCAGACGCTCAACGCGCGCGCGCTCACCGACCGCGGTGCCGCCGTGCTCGTACGCGACGACCGCGCCACCGCCGAGCTGGGCAAGGCCATCCTCGCCCTCATCGACGACCCCGAACAGCGCCATCGCCTGCGCCATGCCATCGCTGGCCTGGGCCTCGGCAACGCCGCCGACGCCATCGCCGCCGAAGTGCTCCGCCTTGTCCGCACCTGACCATGGACCGTCCCGCATACCTGTACTTCATCGGCATCGGCGGCATCGGCATGAGCGGCCTGGCCCGCTACTACCGCCGCCGCGGTGTCCTCGTGGCCGGCTACGACAAGACCCCCAGTGAGCTCATCGGGCAGCTGCGCATGGAAGGCATCGAGGTGCAGTTCAGCGAGGACCCGAAGCTGATCCCCGCCGAATTCCGCGATGCCCGTGTTGAGGACGTCCTCGTGGTGCGCACGCCCGCCGTGCCGCTCACGAGCCCCCTGCTGCGGTACTGGGAGGAGCGGGGCTGCCGCATCCTGAAGCGCAGCGAGGTGCTGGGGATGATCACCCGTGATCGGCGCACCGTCGCCGTGGCGGGGACGCACGGAAAGACCACGGTGAGCACCATGCTCGCCCACCTGCTCGCCAGCGGGGGCGTGCGGTGCAACGCCTTCCTCGGCGGCATCAGCGCCAACTACGGCACCAACGTGCTGCTCGACGACGGCGCAGCGGTGAACGTGGTGGAGGCCGACGAATATGACCGCAGCTTCCTTCGTTTATCACCCAGTGAGGCCATCATCACGGCCATGGACCCCGACCACCTGGACATCTACGGCACGCCCGAGGCCATGTACGCAGCCTATGCCGAGTTCGCCGGCCTGTGCGGGGGTAGGCTGCTGGTGCATGAGCGCGTCGTGCAACATTTCCAGGGCCCCCGGGTGGAGCCCTACGCCATCGATGGCGGGTCGCCCCACCGGGCCGAGCACGTGCGCGTCGCGGACGGCGCCTACCGGTTCGACCTGGTGACACCGGGGCTCGTGCTGCGCGACCTGGAGCTGGGCATGCCGGGCCGGCACAACGTGGAGAACGCCGTGGCGGCCGCCTCCATGGCGCACCACCTGGGGGTGCCGGGCGACCGCCTGCGCAAGGGCCTCGCCTCCTTCCGGGGGGTGAGCCGGCGATTCGAACTGCGGGCGCGGACCGCGAAGAGCGTGTTCATCGACGACTACGCGCACCACCCGGCCGAGCTGGAGGCGTGCATCCGCAGCGCCCGCGAGCTCCATCCCGGCCGGCGCATCACGGGCATCTTCCAGCCGCACCTCTTCACCCGCACCCGGGACCTGGCCGAGGGGTTCGCCCACAGCCTGGCCCTGCTCGACGAGCTCATCCTGCTGGAGATCTACCCCGCCCGCGAGGAGCCCATCCCCGGCATCGATGGTGCCTGGCTGCTCGCCCGGGTGCCTTTAAAGAACAAGGTGCTGTGCACAAAAGAGCAGCTGGTGCCCCTGCTGCGCACGCGCGATGTGGACATCTTGCTCGCGCTTGGCGCGGGTGACATCGACCGCGAGGTGCCTGCCATCGCCGCCCTGCTCAACGAACGCTGATCCATGGGTAAGCTCAACCAGCTGATGAAACCGCTGGCCGTGGCCTTCGGGGCCCTGGGCATCGTGCTGGCCCTGGGCTTCGTGGAGCGCAGCAGCGAGCGCCGCCCGGTGGTGGACCTGGTGGTGGACGTGGACAGCCCCGAGGGGGTGCGCTTCATCGACGCCGCCGAGGTGCGCCGCATCGTGCTCGCCGACGGGGACGGGGTGATCGGTCGTGCCGTGGGCGACCTGGAACTGTCGGCCATCGAGGACCGCCTGCGCGGCCTGGCCTGCGTGAGCGACGCCGCCGTGTACCACACCCTGGACGGCGTGCTGCACGTGCAGGTGCGTCAGCGGCTGCCGGTGGTGCGGGTGATCAACGCCGACGGCACCAGCTTCTACATCGACCGCGACGGCTGGAGCATGCCCCCCTCTGAGAGCTACACGCCCCGGGTGCTCGTGGTGACCGGCGCGCTGGATGAGCCCTTCCGCAGCGGCGAGCACCTGGTGACCGCCACCGACAGCCTGCGGGCGGCCACCCGCAGTGACGAGGTGCTCGCCCTGGCCCGCGTGATCGCCGGCGACCCGTTCTGGAACGCCCTCATCGACCAGGCCGTGGCCCTGCCGGACGGCACCTTCGAGCTCCTTCCCCGCATCGGCGGCCACCGCGTGGCCATCGGCGACGGCACCGACCTGGAGCGCCGCCTGGCCAAGCTCCGTCTCTTCTACCAGCAAGGCATCCCCCAGACCGACTGGCGGCGCTACGCGCGCATCGATGTGCGCTTCGCCGACCAGGTCGTATGCACCAAACGAACCATACCCTGACGTGAGCGAGCACATGGAGCAGCAACCTGACATCATCGTCGGTCTCGACATCGGAACCACCAAGATCGCCTGCATCGTCGGGCGCCGGAACGATCAGGGCAAGATCGAGATCCTCGGCCTGGGCAAGACCCGCAGCGAGGGTGTGAGCCGCGGGGTGGTGAGCAACATCCAGAAGACCGAGGACAGCATCCGCGAGGCTGTGCGCGAGGCCGCGGACATGGCCGGGGTGGATATCAGCACCGTTAACGTGGGCATCGCCGGGCAGCACATCCGCAGCATGCACCACCGCGGCATGATCACCCGCCAGACCCTGGAGGACGAGATACGCCAGGCGGACATCGACGCGCTGGTGGACGACATGTACAAGCTGGTGATGCCCGCCGGCGAGGAGATCATCCACGTGCTGCCCCAGGAGTACATCGTGGACGGCGAGCAGGGCATCAAGGACCCCATCGGCATGAGCGGGGTTCGCCTCGAGGCCAACTTCCACATCATCAGCGGCCAGATCACCGCCGCGCGCAACATCAACAAGTGCGTGCACCGGGCCGACCTGCACGTCACCGAGCTCGTGCTGGAGCCCCTGGCCAGCGCCGATGCGGTGCTGAGCGACGAGGAGAAGGAGGCCGGCGTGGTGCTCGTGGACATCGGCGGTGGCACCACCGACATCGCCATCTTCAGCGACAACATCATCCGCCACACGGCCGTGATCCCGTTCGGTGGCGAGGTGATCACCAACGACATCAAGATGGGCTGCGCGATCCTGGGGCACCAGGCCGAGCTGCTCAAGACCCGCTTCGGCAGCGCACTGGCCGCCGAGAACAAGGAGAACGAGGTGGTGTGCATCCCCGGTCTGAAAGGCCGCGATCCCAAGGAGATCAGTGTGAAGAACCTCGCGCACATCATCCAGTGCCGCATGGAGGAGATCCTCGAGCACGTGTACTTCGAGATAAAGAACAGCGGCCTTGAGAAGCAGCTCACCGCCGGCGGCATCGTGCTCACCGGCGGCGGCGCGCAGCTCAAGCACCTGCGCCAGCTCACCGAGTACATCACCGGCCTCAGCACCCGCATCGGTTATCCCAACGAGCACCTGGCCAGCAGCAAGGTGGCCGACATCACCAGCCCGCTTTACGCCACCGGCGTGGGTCTGGTGATGCGCGGTTTCCAGCACCTGGACCGCACCCAGGCCAGGCGGCCGGCGGCTGCGGCCGTTCGACAGAGCACCGAGAAGCCTGGTGTGAACACCGGCGGCGTGCTCACCACCTTCTGGAAGCGGGTCATCGACTCAGACATCTTCTCCGACGACGAGAAGTGAGCACAGGCCCCACCGAACCCCAACGACCAATCCCAACGTCATGAAATTCGACCTCCCCAACGAGCTGGCCTCGATCATCAAAGTGATCGGCGTGGGCGGCGGCGGCGGCAATGCCGTGAACCACATGTTCACGCAGTCCATCAAGGGCGTGGACTTCATCATCTGCAACACCGACCGCCAGGCGCTGGACATGAGCCCGGTGCCCGTGAAGCTGCAGCTGGGCGCGGCCCTCACCGAGGGGCTGGGCGCGGGCAGCGTGGCCAAGCGCGGCTACGAGGCCGCCCAGGAGAACATCGATGAGATCCGCCAGCTGCTGAGCACCCGCACCAAGATGGTGTTCATCACCGCCGGCATGGGCGGTGGCACCGGCACCGGTGCGGCCCCGGTGGTGGCCCGCATCGCCAAGGACATGGGGGTCCTCACCGTGGGCATCGTCACCATGCCGTTCAAGTGGGAGGGCCGCAAGCGCCTGGAGCAGGCCCGCGCCGGCATCGAGGAGATGCGCCAGAGCGTGGACACCCTGCTGGTGATCAACAACGACCGCCTCCGCGAGCTCTTCGGCGACCTGAAGCTGGACGACGCCTTCGCCCATGCGGACAACGTGCTTTCCACCGCGGCCCGCGGCATCGCCGACGTGATCAACAACCCGGGCAAGGTGAACGTCGACTTCGAGGACGTGCGCACGGTGATGAGCAACAGCGGCGCGGCCATCATGGGCCTGGCCGAGGCGGAAGGGGAGGACCGCGCCGTCCGCGCCGTCCGTGAGGCGCTCGCTTCGCCCCTGCTCAACGACAACGACATCCGCGGGGCCAAGTTCGTGCTGCTCAACGTGGCCCTTGGCAGCAGCGACATCAGCATGGACGAGATGTCGGAGATCACCGACCACATCCAGGAGGCCGCGGGCAGCAACGCCGATGTGATCTGGGGATACTGCCGCGATGAGTCCCTGGGCGAGCGCATCCGCGTGTCGGTGATCGCCACGGGCTTCAACCTCAACAGCGACGGCACCCCGAGGACGGAGGCGAAGCCGGAGAAGGTGCGGATCGACCTGGAGTCGCCGCAGCCGGTTACCGCCCCGCTTGCGAACCCCTTCGCCGGCCTGTCGACCTCCTTCAGCGCTCCCCCGGCCGCCCCCAGGCCGGATCCGCTGGAGCCCTTCATCAAGCCTGTGGAACCCGCCGCCGTGGCCAAGGAGGAGACGCCGGCCGCCCCCGTGCAACAGGCCCCGCCCGCACCGGTGCCCCCGCCCGCTCCGGTACGCCAGCGCACGATCGAGTTCGAGGTGGACCAGCGACCGCAGCCCACGGCCAGCGTGCCCGTGGTGAACACCACCGCCTCGACGCCTCCCGCCCCGCCCGCCGAGGAGAAGGTGACCCACGAGCTTTACGAGGAGCCCGCTCCCCGTGCCGCCGCACCGTCGCCCGCCCCGCAGGCCCAGGAGCCCCGCGTGTCGCCCGTGGAGCATTCCCTGCGCGTGGACGAGCGCCTCTCGCGCATGCGGGAGATGAGCCTCCGCATCCGCTCCACGAACGGTGTGGCCGACCTCGAGCGCGAACCGGCGTACCGCCGCAAGAACGTCACGCTCAGCGACGTGCCCCACAGCTCCGACAGCAGCGTGAGCCGCTACACGCTCAACGAGGAGACCGATGAGAACGGCGAGCGCCGCGTGGAACTGCGCCGGAACAATCCGTTCCTGCACGACAACGTTGACTAGCAGCGAAGGCCGCGGCACTGGGGCGGGACCACGATCGGGACCTCCTGGCGCGGCCGATCACGATCACGCCCTGCCGCCTCATCAGCACCTGATGCCATGAACCTGCAACAGCGCATCGACGCGGACATCAAGGAGGCCATGCTGGCCCGTGACAAGGACCGGCTGAACGCCCTGCGCGCCATCAAGAGCGCCATCCTGCTGGAGCTCACGAAGGAGGGCGGCGGCACGGACGGCATCACGGACGAGGTAGGCCTGCGCCTGCTGCAGAAGCTGCACAAGCAGCGCGCCGAGGCCGCGGCCATCTTCCACCAGCAGGGCCGGCCCGACCTGGCCGGTGAGGACGAGGCGCAGGCGAAGGTGATCGAGGCCTACCTGCCCGCGCGCATGAACGAGGCGGAGGTGGAGGCCGCCGTGCGGGCCATCATCAGCGATCTCGGTGCCACGGACATGAAGGCCATGGGCAAGGTGATGCTCGAGGCCAACGCACGGCTGGCGGGCCGCATCGATGGTGGCACCCTCTCGGCGATCGTGAAGCGTATCCTGTCAGGCGCGTAGAACGCGTTCAACCCTACGTTGGGGTGGCGGCGGCGTGCCCATCTTCGGATGGCCGCCGCCGCACACTTTCAGGCCGGGCCCTTCAGCCCACCTGGAACTTGAAGCCCACGCCGTGCACGTTCATGATCTGCACGGAAGGGTCCAGCTTCAGGTACTTGCGCAGACGGCTGATGAACACGTCGAGGCTGCGGCCCAGGAAATAGGTGTCGTCGCCCCACACCATGTTCAGCACCAGCTCCCGGGGCAGCACCTGGTCGCGGTGCATGCACAGCAGCCGCAGCACATCGGCCTCCTTCTTGGTGAGCTTGCGCTCCTCGTCCGGGTGCTTCAACAGCAGGTTGCGATGGTCGAAGGTGTAGCTGCCGATGGTGAACACCTCGCGCGACCTGGGGTCGTCCGCGCTGCCCTTGGTGCGCCGCAGGATCGCCTCGATGCGCAGCACCAGCTCCTCGTGGCTGAAGGGCTTCGTGAGGTAGTCGTCGCCGCCGGCCTTGAAGCCCGCGATGCGGTCCTCCGTCTGGCTCTTGGCCGTGAGGAAGACGATGGGCACCTGCGCGTTCACGAGGCGGATGTCCTCCGCCAGGCTGAAGCCGTCCTTCTGAGGGAGCATCACGTCGAGCACGCACAGGTCGTAGGCATGCTCGTTGAAGTACTTGAGGCCTTCCTTGCCGTCACGGCACAGGTGCACGCTGTAGCCCTTGCGCTTCAGCGCGTCCTGGATCACGAAGCCCAGGTTCTGGTCGTCCTCCACCAGCAGGATGGTGGCCTTGGTCTGGCTCATGCACGATCGGTATTGAAGGGAAGCCTGATGGTGAAGGTGCTGCCGCGGCCCGGCTCGCTGTCGAGCGCGATGGTGCCGCCGTGCGCATGCACGATCTGCTGCACGTAGTGCAGACCCAGGCCGAAGCCCTTCACGTCATGCACGTTGCCCGTGGGCACACGGTAGAAACGTTCGAACACCTGGCGCTGGTCCTCCCGCCGGATGCCGATGCCATGGTCCTGGACGCGCAGCTCGAAGCGGCGCGCATCGCTTGCCGTGGTGATCTCCACCTCCACGCGTTCACCACTGTACTTGATGGCGTTGTCCACCAGGTTCACCAGCATGTTCGTGAGGTGCACCGGGTCGCCGGTGACCACGTGCCGTATGGCCGCGGGATCCGCTCTCAGCGTGCCGCCGCGCTCGGCCACCTGCACGCTGAAGGACGCGCGCACATCATCGATCAGCCGGTGCATGTCCACCGCCTCGCGCTTCAAGGCCAGGTTGCCACGGTCCAGGGTGGCCAGCTGCAGCACCCGCTCGACCTGCGCGCGCAGCCGTTCGTTCTCCGAGCGGATGATGCCCGCATAGGTGCGCAGCCGCTCGGGCTCCCGCACGATGCCGGGGTCGCTCAGCACCTCGCTGCTCAGCGCGATGGTGCTGATCGGCGTCTTCAGCTCGTGCGTCATGTTGCCGATGAAATCGTTCTTGATCTCGCTGAGCCGCTTCTGCCGGATGATGACCCAGAGGCTGTAGGCGAAAAAGCCGAACACGATGAGCGTGACGATGGCCGGATAGATCCACGTGGCCCGGCTGCGCGGCCGGGGCTCCCACAGGCTGCTGTTGCGGCGGGGGAAGTACACCCCGAAGTAGTGGCCGTCCTTGTCGAGCTTGAGGAGCTGGCTGTGCTGCGCGGTGTCGGCCACGGCGCTGTCCATGGGGCTCACATAGTTGCCGTACACGATGCTGTCGGTGAAGCAGTCGTACACGCCGTACTCGAAGTCCTCCACGATGTTGCGCCGCAGGAACTCCTTGCGCAGCAGCGCCTCGAGCAGGTAGGGGTGCACCGTGTCGTTGATGGCCACGGCGAAGTAGTTCGGGCGGGCCTGCTTCACGGCATCGTACAGGTCGGAGGGGTCCTTGTTGATGGACAGTATCTTCTCGGCCACGGCGGTGAGCGCGATCACCACGCGGTCGTTGAACTGCTTGTCCAGCTGCTGCTGCTGGCGCAGGTGCAGTTCGGCCTCCTCGCGCTGCACCCGGAAGGCGCGGTCGAGCCAGAGCAGCTGCGTGACCACCACGCCCACCACGCTCAGCGAGGCGAGCAGGATCACGGTGGCGATGGACTTCCGGCTCATGGTTGCAATGTTAGGAAGGGGGGCGCCGCTCGCCGCGGCATTAACAAGCCCTTTACCTTGCCCGCCATGCGCCCGCTCACGGTCACGCTCGCCTTCGCCTTCCTGGTGGTGGTGTATGCCACGGGCAGCGTGCTCGACCTCATGGAGGTGGATGCCGCCCAGTACGGCATCATCGCGCAGCAGGTGATGGCATCGCCCGACCCCACGGTGTTCCACTTCCGGGGGGAGGACTACCTGGACAAGCCGCCGTTGCTCTTCTGGCTGTCGGCGGTCTCCTTCAAGCTGTTCGGCGTGCACAACTGGAGCTACAAGCTGCCCTCCATCCTGGCAGCGATGCTGGCCCTGTACGCCACCTACCGCCTGGCCCGCCTGCACCACGGGCGCGATACCGGCCTTCGGGCGGCGCTCATGCTGGGCTCCTCGCTGGCCATGGTGCTCATGACCAACGATGTGCGTTGCGATACGCTGCTGATGGCCTCGGTGATCACCGCCATCTGGTGCGGGGCCGAGCACCTCGAACGGCCGAGGGGCGCATGGTGGCTCGCGATGGCGGTGGCGCTTGCGGCCGGCCTGCTCACGAAGGGGCCCATGGGGCTTGTGGCGCCGATGATGGCCCTGGGTTCCCATGTGTTGCTGAAGGGGCGATGGGCCGCCCTGCGTGACCCGCGCCTGTTCGCCGCGCTGCTTGTGGTCGCGGTGCTGCTCGTGCCCATGTGCATCGGGCTCTACCGGCAGTTCGGAGCGCATGGACTCCGGTTCTTCTTCTGGGAGCAGAGTTTCGGCCGCATCACGGGCGAGAACGTGTGGAGGGACGACACCACGCCGTTGTTCTTCCTCCACGAGCTGCCGTGGCAGGTGCTGCCCTGGACCATCCCCGTGCTCGTGGGCACCTGGCATGACCTGCGCCAGCTGTTCTCCGCCTCGCGCGCGCGCCACCCCGAGTGGATCGTGCTGCCCGGCGCGCTATTGGTGCTCATCGCCATCTCAGCCTCGCAGTTCAAACTGCCGCATTACCTGTACGTGGTCCATCCGCTCTTCTGCATCCTTGGGGCGAAGGCCCTGGTGAACGATGCAGGCAGGGGCCTCCGGCGTGCACAGGCCGTTGTGACGGGTGTGCTGGTGACCGCGGGCGGCGGCGTGATGGCGTGGAGCTTCCCGGGGGCGCTGGCCTACGCCGGGATCCTGCTGGCGCTGCTCGCGTGGCTGTTCGGCCTGCTCACCGGACCGTCGGAGAGCCGGCTCATGCGCTCGTCCTTCACACCCATGGTGGTGCTAGCCCTGGTGCTCAACCTGCACTTCTATCCGCAGGTGCTGCGGTACCAGGCCAATGCCCAGGTGGGCCGCTGGCTCCGGGCGAACCAGGTGCCGCCCGACCGCTTCCATGCCATCGGCGCGGGTGGCACCGCCCTGGACCACTACTATGGACGACCGGTGCGCTACGCCCAGGATGCGGGCTACATCTGGTCGGGTCTCGGGCCTGGATCCGTGGTGTACGTCAATGAGCAGGTGCGCGCCGACCTGCTGGCGCTGGGCCTCAAACCCAAGGTGTCCGTGGCCTTCCCGGACCACCGGGTGCAGTTCCTCAGCCCGGCCTTCCTGGACCCTGCCCGGCGTGAGGGAACCCTCGATAGGCGCTACGTGCTCGTGTTCTGAGACCGTCGGTCAGCCAACCATTTTGAGGTGCCGGCGAACCTTCTGGCGGGAACTCTTGTTCATGGTTTTGTTCATAACCCTGAACAGAACACCACCCTAACCCCATCACACCATGAAGGAACACGTTCATGCTGCACGAAGCACCCCGCCCGGGCGCTTTTGGCGGAGCGCGACCGCTGGCCTGGCCTTGCTGGCCGGTAGTGCCGCGTTCGCGCAGACCTATTGTCCGTCCGACGGCGGATCCGGCAATGCGTTCAACATCGCCCGCGTCCAGTTCGAGGGCATCGACAACGCATCGGGCGATAACAACGGTTACGCCGATTTCACCGCGTTGAGCGCATCGGTCCAGGCCGGGAACGCCTACACGATGACGCTCGATCCCAACGGACCCTTCTTCCTGCGCTACCGCTGGCGTGCCTGGGTCGATTGGAACAACGACGGCACCTTCGCCGCGAACGAGCTCGCCCTGCAGACCCTCGGGTTCGGCACCGAGTCCGGTTCCATCGCGGTCCCGGCCGGCACCACCCCGGGTGCGAAGCGGATGCGCGTGAACATGAGCGCCTTCTTTTTCCGCGGTGCCTGCGACCAGTTCGCCACCGGGGAAGTGGAGGACTACACGGTGAACGTCGTGCCCACCTGTGATGCACAGGCCGGAACGCTCTCCACCATCAAGCCCGACGTATGCCTCGAGAACGGCAGCGCCCTGCTTGTGGCCGCTGCTGATGGCAACGCCGTGGTGCCGCCGGGTTATCAGGTGCTCTACGTGCTCACCAGCGGACCCTCGCTGGTCATCCAGCAGGTGGGTGCCGATCCCCAGTTCACGGTGAACACCGGTGGCGCCTACACGATCCACACGCTGGTCTATGACCCCGCCACGCTCGACCTGAGCGGGGTGGTGTTCGGACAGACCACCGGCGTGGACGTCAACGGTCTCTTGATCCAAGGCGGTGGTAGCATCTGTGCCAGCCTCGATGTGGCCGGCACGGTGTTCAACGTTGCCGATCCGAACGCCGGCACCATGAGCGGTGGCGGTGATGTGTGCCTGGACGGCGGCAGCGCCGAGCTGAACGCGACGGCC
>JBIJCH010000127.1:0-6371 GCA_044344815.1 Flavobacteriales bacterium
ATGAAGAACCTCCTGCTCCTCCCCTCCCTTGCCCTGCTGCTCGCCGCCTGTGGTGCCGGAAGCGGCACACGCACCATCACCGCCACCGTGGAAGGTGCCGGCGGCAAGACCCTCTACTTCGACCGCTTCGCCGCCAACAAGGCCGTGCACGTGGACAGCGTGGTGCTGGATGCGGCCGGCACCGGCACCATGGAGGTGCCCGCGATGCCCATGGACTTCTACCGCCTCGCCCTCAGCGACCAGGACAACATCGTGCTCGTGCTCGACAGCGCCGAAGGCGTGACCGTGCGCACCACCGCGGGCAGCATGGGCGTGCCCGCCAGCGTGGAGGGCAGCGAACACAGCAAGGCCCTCTACGCCTTCTACGCCGAGGCCCGCCGCTTCGACCAGCAGCGCGACTCCCTGCGCGCCCTCATCAACACCGCACCCGAGGACCAGGCATCGCTGCAGCGGTTCAACGACCTCAACAAGGGCTTCTACGAGCGCTCCAAGGCCTTCGTGCAGGAGCACAAGGGCTCCCCCATCGTGCTCGCGGCCCTCAGCCGCATGGACATGGGCCAGGAGATCGAGCTCTTCAAGAGCACCCGCGACGCCCTGCGCACCACGATGCCGAAGAGCGAGTTCTACGCCGGCTTCCGCGACCAGGTGGACCGCGTGGAGCAGCAGCTCAAGGCCCAGGAGGCCCAGCAGGCCGAGATGGAGCGCCTGAGCAACCTGATCCCCGTGGGCAGCGAGGCGCCCGACTTCAGCCAGCAGTCGCCCGACGGCCGCACCATCGCCCTCAGCAGCCTGCGCGGCAAGGTGGTGCTCATCGACTTCTGGGCCAGCTGGTGCAAGCCCTGTCGCATGGAGAACCCCAACGTGAAGAAGGTTTACGAGAAGTACCACCGCAAGGGCTTCGAGATCCTGGGCGTGAGCCTCGACCGCGACATGGACGCGTGGAAGAACGCCATCCAGCAGGACGGCCTGCCCTGGCTGCACGTGAGCGACCTCGGCTTCTGGAACAACGCCGCCGCCCAGCAGTACGGCATCAGCAGCATCCCCTTCACCGTGCTCGTGGACAAGGACGGCAAGGTGATCGACAAGAACCTGCGCGGTCCGGCGCTCGAGGCGAAGCTCGCCGAGCTCTTCGGCGGCTAGGGAACCACACCGCAGCACCCGATGACGCGCACCGTCCTGCTCGCCGCCCTCGCCACCGCGTGCAGCGGAGCGCTGGCACAGCCCTACTGGCAGCAGCAGGTGGACCATGTGATCAACGTGCGCCTGGACGACGCGGCGCACATGCTGCACGCGCACGAGACCTTCACCTACACCAACAACAGCCCTACCGCGCTCGATACGCTGTGGCTGCACCTGTGGCCCAATGCGTACCGCGACCGAGGCTCGGCGCTCTGCGACCAGCTGGACAGGATGGGCGACCCCGACCTCCATTTCGCGGAGGAGAAGGACCGCGGCTGGATCGACAGCCTCGACCTCACTGCGAACGGCAGCAGGCTTGACTGGGGCTACCATGCGCGGCACGCCGACATCGGCTGGGTGAAGCTGCCGGCACCGCTGCGCACCGGCGAGCGCATCACCATCAGCACGCCCTTCCGCGTGAAGATCCCCGATGGTCGCTTCAGCCGCCTGGGGCACACGGGGCAGGCCTACTACATCACGCAGTGGTTCCCCAAGCCCGCGGTGTACGATGCACAGGGCTGGCATGCCATGCCCTACCTCAACCAGGGCGAGTTCTACAGCGAGTTCGGCAGCTACGATGTGACCATCACCCTGCCGGCGAACTACGTGGTGGGTGCCACGGGCGTGCTCCAGAACGAACAGGAACGGGAGCTGATGGACCGCATGGCCTCCCCGGAGTGGCGGTATCCGGAACCGATCAAGGACCTGCGCACCGGCGAACTGCAGTACAACAACTTCCCGGTCTCCGCAAAGGGAACGAAGACCCTGCGCTACGTGCAGGACAACGTGCACGACTTCGCCTGGTTCGCCGACAAGCGCTTCATCGTGCGCAAGAGCAGCGTCACCTTGCCGAAGAGCGGGCGTGCGGTGACCACCTGGGCGCTCTTCACGCCGAAGAACGCCAAGCTGTGGGACGAGGCCGTCACCTACGTGAACGAGAGCGTGCGGCTTTACAGCCAATGGGTCGGCGACTACCCCTACGATGCCTGCACCGCGGTGGACGGCACCATCAGCGCCGGTGGCGGCATGGAGTATCCGATGATCACCATCATCGGCAACATGGGCGACAAGGAGGGCCTCGACAACGTGATCGCGCACGAGGTGGGCCACAACTGGTTCTACGGCATCCTGGGCAGCAACGAGCGCGACCACGCCTGGATGGACGAAGGCATGAACAGCTTCGTGGAGCTGCGGTACATGCGCGAACGATACCCGAACGGCGGGTTGAACGTGGGCCTGCCGAAAGGCATGCTCGGCCCTCGCACGGACCTGCACCACCTGCAGAGCGAGCTGATGTACCGGCTGAACGCGCGCCGCAACCTGGACCAGCCCATCGAGCAGACCTCCAACGCGTTCACGCCGATGAACTACGGCACCACCGTGTACATGAAGACCGCGCTGGTGATGGACCACCTGATGGCGTATCTCGGCGAGGAGGTGATGGACAAGTGCCTGCACGCCTACTTCGAGGAGTTCAAGTTCAAGCACCCGCAGCCCGCCGACCTGCAAAGGGTGTTCGAGCGCGAGAGCGGGAAGGATCTCACCTGGGTGTTCGATGAACTGACCGGAACGAACAGAAAACCCGACATCTCCGCCAAGCACCTGTCCGGGTCGAACCTCACGCTGAAGTCCCGGGGTATCAGGCATCACGCACCATTGCCTGTCACCGCATGGAATGGCACTGACTCACTGGGGACCGTATGGGTCGAGCCGGACACCATTCGATTCGAAGAGCGCTCCGCAGGCACCGGGAAGACAACCATCGATGCCCATCCTTCCAACAGCGTTTGGATAAGGACCGAAACCCTTCCATGGCCCAATGTCGACCGCGTCCGCATCGACGCCGGCGCCCGCACGCTCGACATCGACCGCCGCAACAACGGCGCTGGCACGAAGCTGCAGCTGCGCTTCCTCTCGGGCCTGGAGAAGGATGACCGCCGCACGATCTACTGGGCCCCGCTGCTGGGCGCCAATGCGCACGATGGCTTCATGGCAGGCCTCGCGCTGCACAACCACGCCTTCCCCAGCCGGCGCTTCGAATGGGTGCTCGCGCCGATGTACGGCTTCTCCAGCGAGGAGCTCGTGGGCGGCGCCCGCGCCGAGTACCACTTCGACCGCCTGAACAGCGACCTCTTCCGCAACATCCACCTCGGCGTGAGCACCTGGGGCTTCAGCACACAGGAGCAGGAAGGCTTCCGCACCGGCTTCCGCAAGTACACACCCGCGGTCCGCCTCGATGTGAAGCGCGACCTGATGGCGGCGCAGCACACCGCCGGCTACCGCGCCGTGTTCCTGGAGCAGGAGTCCGTGGGCATCGTGTACGGCGACGAAGGAGCGAGCACCGGGCAGGTCAACCCCTCCGACACCTACCACGAGCTGCGTTACGACATCCAGCAGCGGCGCGGGCTGCACCCGTACACCGTCACCGGCACGGTGCTGCACCACGAGGCCTTCACCCGCGCCAGCGTGGAGGCGAAGTGGAGCGCCATCTACGACAAGTACAAGCACCGCGTGACCCTGCGCGCCTTCGCCGGCACCTTCCTGCGCACCGAGTCCGACCAGCTGCAACGCCTGATGGCCTGGCGCCTCAACTGGGGCAGCGAGGACCTGCTCTACGACCAGATCTCCCTGGCCCGTGCCCGGCCCGACCTCTTCGCCGGCCAGCAGATCGCCAAGACGCAGGGCGGCTTCAAGACGCCCACGGCGCAGGGAAGCTCCGACAGCTGGATCGGCGCGCTCAACATGGAGCTCGATGCGCCCTTCAAGCTGCCGCTGAGCCTGTACGCGAACTACGGTGCCGCGCCCATCACCGAGGTGGATGCGCAGGGGAACCGGACCAACAGCTGGGACAGCTATTTCGAGATGGGCCTGGGCATCCGCATCGTGCGCGACGTGGCCGAAGTGTGGTTCCCGCTGGCCGTATCGCAGAACATCAAGGACGAGCAGGAATTCCAGGCTCTCACCTTCGGCCAGACCATCCGCTTCGTGCTCGCGCTCGAGAAGTTGGACCCCACCCGCGTGCTGCGTAACATCAACCCGTGATGCAGGCCGGCCAGAAGATCTACTTCCTCTCCGACTTCCACCTCGGGGTGCCCGACGCGGCCGGCAGCCTGGCGCGGGAGAAGCGGATCGTGGCCTTCCTTCATGAAGCCGCGAAGGACGCCGCCGAGATCCACATCCTGGGCGACCTGTTCGACATGTGGTTCGAGTACCGCGAGGTGGTGCCGCGCGGCTTCGTACGCCTGCTGGGCACACTGGCCGAGCTGCACGACCGCGGCCTGCCCGTGCACCTGTACATCGGCAACCACGACATGTGGATCTTCGACTACCTGCCGAAGGAAACGGGCGTGATCATCCACCGCGAGCCCGTGGTGCGCGAGTGGAACGGGAAGCGCCTGATGATCGGCCACGGCGACGGGCTCGGCCCCGGCGACCACGGCTACAAGTTCATCAAGAAGGTCTTCCGCAACCCGGTGATGCAATGGTGCTTCGCGCGGCTGCACCCGAACCTGGGCCTGGGCATCGCGCACTTCCTCAGCGGCCACAGCCGGAAGAAGAACTACGCGAACGACCGGAAGTTCCTGGGCGAAGCGAACGAATGGCTCGCCATCCACTGCCGCGAGGTCCTGAAGAAGGAGCGCATCGACGCCTTCCTCTTCGGCCACCGCCACCTGCCCATGGACCTGGAGGTGGGACCGGGCTGCCGCTACATCAACCTCGGCGACTGGATCACCTGGTACACCTACGCCGTGTTCGATGGAACGGCGGTGCGCCTGATGAAGCGCATGGGCGACCCTTCGACGGGCTCAGGGCCGCTGAGCGGCGATGTGGAGGCGCCGAAGATCCCGAACTGACAAGCGCCGCGGCGACGTTGCTCAGGCGGTCTTCCGGCCAGGCTGAGCCACTCCTCCGTCGCGGTCGTAGCACCGTTGCGGTGGAACTACTTGTCGAACTTCCGCAGGAGGAGCACCAGATCCACCAACCGGCTGCTGTACCCGTACTCGTTGTCGTACCAGCCCATCACTTTCACCAGGTCGCCCACCACGCTGGTGAGGAGCGCGTCGAAGACGCAGCTGTGGGGATCGCCCACGATGTCAACGCTCACGATGGGGTCCTCGGTATAGCGCAGGATGCCCTGGAGCGGACCCTCGGCTGCCTTCCTGAACGCGGCGTTGAGCGCCTCGGCCGTGGGGATGCGCTTCACGCGCACGGTGATGTCGGTGATGGAGCCGTCGGGCACGGGCACGCGGATGCCGCCGCCACCGAGCTTCCCGTCCAGCTCGGGGAAGATGCGCGTGATGGCCTTGGCCGCGCCGGTGGTGGTGGGCACCATGCTCACGGTGGCGGCCCGTGCGCGGCGCAGGTCCTTGTGCGGCGCATCGTGCAACCGCTGATCGCCGGTGAAGCTGTGCACCGTGGTGATGTAGCCGCTCTCGATGCCGCAGAGGTCCTGCACCACCTTGATCATGGGCGCCGCGCAGTTGGTGGTGCAGCTCGCGTTGCTGATCATGTCCTCGGTGCCGTCGAGGATGTGCTCGTTCACCCCCAGCACCACGCTCTTGATGCCGCTCTCCTTGGCCGGGGCGGAGAGGATCACACGCTTGGCGCCGGCCTTGATGTGCGCGGAGGCGAGCTCGCGCGTGAGGAAGTGCCCCGTGCTCTCGATCACCACGTCGATGCCCAGGTCGCCCCAGGGCAGCGTGGCCGGATCCTTCGCTGCGAAGGCCCTGATCCTTCGGCCACCGAGCACGAGGTGCTGCTCATCATGCCCCACCTCACCGGGGAACACGCCGTGCACGCTGTCGTACTTGAACAGGTGCGCCAGGGTCGCATTGTCCGTGAGGTCGTTCACGGCCACCAGTTCGATGTCGGAGCGCTGCAGGATCAGGCGGGCGGTGACCCGGCCGATGCGGCCGAAGCCGTTGATGGCGACGCGGACTGGCTTCATGCTCAGGGGTTCTTCGGGTGAAAAGTACGGGAAGAAGAAAGCCCCTCCTCCGGGTGGAGGAAGGGCTCTCGTGCGTGTTCGTTCAGGCTCAGTTGCGCACCACGAAGCGACCGGTCTGGCGGCTGTCGCCGGCGCGGAGCTCCAGGATGTAGGTGCCGGTGGCCAGGCCCGTGGACTCCAGGTCGATGCGCTGCTCGCCCTTGGGCAGGCTGCGGCGCTCCACGGCGCGCACCAGGCGTCCGTT
>JBIJCH010000128.1:0-6369 GCA_044344815.1 Flavobacteriales bacterium
AGCAAGCCCGGCAAGCCCGCCACCGAGCTCGTGCGTCCGGACTACTGGCAGCACGATGTGGTGCCCGGCGGCGAGCAGAAGGAGCTGAACACGCTCAACCTGGGCCCCACGCACCCCGCCACGCACGGCATCTTCCAGAACGTGCTGACCATGGACGGGGAGTACATCCAGAGCGCGCAGCAGACCATCGGCTACATCCACCGCGCGTTCGAGAAACTCGCCGAGCGCCGCCCCTTCTACCAGATCACCACCCTCACCGACCGCCTCAACTACTGCAGCTCGCCCATCAACAACATGGGCTGGCACATGACGGTGGAGAAGCTGGTGGGCATCGAGCTGCCCAAGCGCGTGGAGTACCTGCGGGTGATCGTGATGGAGCTGTCGCGCATCGCCGACCACATCATCTGCAACAGCGTGATCGGCGTGGACACCGGCGCGCTCACCGGCTTCACCTACGTGTTCCAGTGGCGCGAGAAGCTGTACGACATCTTCGAGGAGATCTGCGGCGCGCGCCTCACCACCAACATGGGCCGCATCGGCGGCTTTGAGCGCAACTTCAGCGAGAAGGCCTGGACGATGATCCGCGCCTTCGTGGCCGAGTTCCCGGCGGCGCTGAAGGAGTTCGAGAACCTGCTGGTCCGCAACCGCATCTTCATGGACCGCACCATCAACTGCGGTCCCTTCCCCGCCGACCGCGCGCTGGCCTACGGCTTCACGGGGCCCAACCTGCGCGCCTGCGGCGTGGACTACGACGTGCGGGTGATGGACCCGTACAGCAGCTACCAGGACTTCGACTTCATCATCCCGGTGGGCCAGAACGGCGACACCTACGACCGCTTCATGGTGCGCGAGCGCGAGATGTGGGAGAGCCTCTCCATCATCCGCCAGGCCATCGAGAAGCTGGACAAGATGCCGGACAAGAAGACCTACCGAGCGGAGGTGCCCACCTGGGTGCTGCCGCCCAAGGAGGAGGTGTACAACGAGATGGAGGCGCTGATCTGGCACTTCAAGATCGTGATGGGCGAGACCGACGTGCCGGTGGGCGAGGTGTACCACTGCGTGGAGGGCGGCAACGGCGAGCTGGGCTTCTACCTGGTGAGCGACGGCGGCCGCACCCCGGCGCGCCTGCACTTCCGCAGGCCCTGCTACATCTACTACCAGGCCTATCCGGAGATGATCAAGGGCACCATGTTGAGCGACGCGATCCTCACCATGAGCAGCATGAACGTGATCGCGGGAGAACTCGACGCGTGATGGGAGCCACGATCAAAGCCGTCACCACCACGGAGGGCACGCCGCCCTTCGCCTTCAGCGAGAGCGCGCTGGCCGAGTGCCGCGCCATCATCGCCCGCTATCCGGCCGACCGCAGCAAGAGCGCGTTGATCCCCATCCTGCACATCGCACAGGCGGAGAACAGCGGCTGGCTCAGCGTGAACGCCATGGACGCCGTGGCCGTGCTGCTGGGCCTGCGCTCGATCGAGGTGTACGAGGTGGCAAGCTTCTACAGCATGTTCAACCTGCACCCGGTGGGCCTGTACCACCTGGAGGTGTGCCAGACCTCACCCTGCATGATCCGCGGCAGCGAGAAGATCGTGGACCACCTGAGCAGGAAGCTCGGCATCAAGCCGGGCGAGACCACCAAGGACGGGATGTTCACCCTGAAGACGGTGGAGTGCCTGGGCAGCTGCGGCAGCGCGCCGATGCTGCAGTGCGGCGCCAAGTACTACGAGGACCTCACGCCCGAGAAGGTCGACGCCATGCTGGACGGCATGCGCGCCGAAGCGAAGCGGCAGAACTACACCGACCGTTGATGAAGCGCCTTCGCCACATCATCATGAACCCTCAAACGCCTCGCCGGGCTTCGGCGGCTTGAGATGGGACGCAAGTTGCTGCTCGAACACGTTAACGTTCCCGGCATCCAGGGGCTTGAGGCCTACCGTGCGAACGGGGGCTACCGCAGCGTGGAGAAGGCGCTGCGCACCATGAGCCCCGAGGCCGTGGTGGAGGAGGTGAAGAAGAGCGGCCTGCGCGGCCGCGGCGGTGCGGGCTTCCCCACCGGCATGAAGTGGAGCTTCCTGGCCAAGCCCCCCGGCGTTCCCCGCCACATCGTGTGCAACGCCGACGAGAGCGAGCCTGGCACCTTCAAGGACCGCTACCTGATGGAGCGCATCCCGCACCTGCTGGTGGAGGGCATGATCACCAGCGGGTTCGCTCTTGGTGCCAACACCGGCTACATCTACATCCGCGGCGAGTACTTCTACGTGCACCGCATCCTGGAGCGGGCCATCGCCGAGGCCTACGCGGCCGGTTGGCTGGGCAGGAACATCCTGGGCAGCGGCTTCGACTTCGACCTGCACATGCACATCGGTGCGGGCGCGTACATCTGCGGCGAAGAGACCGCGCTGCTGGAGAGCCTCGAAGGCAAGCGGGGCAACCCGCGCATCAAGCCGCCCTTCCCGGCGGTGAAGGGCCTGTACGACCGTCCCACCGTGGTGAACAACGTGGAGACCATCGCCGCGGTGGTGCCCATCGTGAACGACGGCGGCGAGGAGTACGCCAAGATCGGCGTGGGCAAGAGCACCGGCACCAAGCTCATCAGCGCCGGTGGCAACATCAAGCGCCCGGGTGTGTACGAGATCGAGCTCGGCGTGAGCTGCGACGAGTTCATCAACAGCGACGAGTACTGCGGGGGTGTCGAGGGCCGCGCCTTCAAGGCGGTGGTGCCCGGCGGCAGCAGCGTGCCCATCGTACCCTACGACCTCTTCCTGAAGACCGCCAAGGGCGAACAGCGCCTGATGACCTACGAGAGCCTGAGCGACGGCGGTTTCGCCAGTGGCACCATGCTCGGGTCCGGCGGCTTCTACGCCTACAACGACGCGCAGTGCATCGTGCGCAGCACCTGGAACCACACGCGCTTCTACCACCACGAGAGCTGCGGCCAGTGCAGCCCGTGCCGCGAGGGCACCGGGTGGATGGAGAAGGTGCTGCACCGCATCGAGCACGGCGGCGGCCACATGGAGGACATCGACCTGCTCTGGGACATCCAGCGCAAGATCGAGGGCAACACCATCTGTCCGCTGGGCGATGCCGCCGCCTGGCCCGTGGCCAGCGCCATCCGCCACTTCCGCGACGAGTTCGAGTTCCACGTGAAGTTCCCCACCAAGGTGAAGGACCCCGAGCACTTCGCGAAGGAGCCGTTCAAACGGGAAACGAAGACCGCATTCGCCTGAGCCATGCCGAAGGTGACCATTGACAACATCGAGATCGAGGTGCCCGAGGGCACCACGATCCTGCAGGCCGCCCGCATGATCGGCGAGCGCGACAAGGCGCACCGCCACGTGGTGCCGCCCACGATGTGCTACTACAGCAAGTTGAAGACCAGCGGCGGTTACTGCCGCACGTGCATCGTGAAGGTGACCAAGGGCAGCGAGAAGGACCCTCGGCCCATGCCCAAGCCCGTGGCCAGCTGCCGCACCGCGGTGATGGACGGCATGGTGGTGGAGAACACCACCAACCCCGAGCTGCTCGACGCACGCAAGGGCGTCACCGAGTTCCTGCTGATCAACCACCCGCTGGACTGCCCGATCTGCGACCAGGCGGGCGAGTGCCACCTGCAGGACCTGGGCTACGAGCACGGCCTCAGCAGCAGCCGCTACCAGTTCGAGCGCCGCACCTTCGACCCGATCGACATCGGCGACACGATCAAGCTGCACATGAACCGGTGCATCCTGTGCTACCGCTGCGTGAAGGTGGGCGAGCAGCTCACCGACGGGCGGGTGCACGGGGTGATCAACCGCGGCGACGTGGCCGAGATCAGCACCTACATCCAGCAGGCGGTCGACAACGACTTCAGCGGCAACATGATCGATGTGTGCCCGGTGGGCGCGCTCACCGACCGCACCTTCCGCTTCGCGAGCCGCGTGTGGTTCACACAGCCCGTGGACGCTCACCGCAACTGCACAAAGTGCAGCGGCAAGGTCGTGCTGTGGATGAAGGGTGAGGAGGTGCTGCGCGTGACCGGCCGGAAGGACCAGTGGGGCGAGGTGGAGGAGTTCATCTGCAACACCTGCCGGTTCGAGACCAAGGACAAGGCGTCCTGGATCGTTGAAGGCCCCCGCAAGATCGACCGCCACAGCGTGATCGGCCAGGGCCACTACGAGCGCAAGCTGCAGCAGAAGCTGCTGGACAAGGCCGCGCCCGACGCGCCCAGGATCGAACCCTTCAACATCCACGACCGCTGATGCTGCCCATCTTCCTCTTCCTGGTGGTGCTGCTGCTCATCACGCTGGGCGTGGCCGCGTACAGCACCTATGCCGAGCGCAAGGTGGCCGCCTTCATGCAGGACCGCATCGGTCCGGACCGCGCCGGGCCCTTCGGGCTGTTGCAGCCCGTGGCCGACGGGATCAAGATGTTCATGAAGGAGGACTTCATCCCCAGCACGGCCAACCGCAAGCTCTACTTCCTGGGCCCGGCGATCGCCATGACCACCGCGCTGCTCACGGGCGTGGTGATCCCCTGGGGCGGCACCCTCACCTTCGGCGACAGCACCTTCAGCCTGCAGGCCGCCGACCCCGGAATCGGCATTCTCTATGTGTTCGCCATGGTGAGCATAGGTGTCTACGGCATCATGCTCGGCGGGTGGGCCAGCAACAACAAGTACGCGCTGTACGGGGCCATCCGCGCCAGCAGCCAGATGATCAGCTACGAGCTCGCCATGGGCATGAGCATCGTGGCGCTGATCATGACCACCGGCACCCTGCGCCTGAGCGGCATCGTGGACGGCCAGCTCGACGGGCTGTGGAACGTGGCCGTGCAGCCCCTGGGCGTGCTGCTCTTCATCACCTGCGCCTTCGCCGAGTGCAACCGCGCCCCCTTCGACCTGCCCGAGTGCGAGACCGAGCTCGTGGGCGGCTACCACACCGAGTTCAGCAGCATGAAGCTCGGCTTCTACCTCTTCGCCGAATACGTGAACATGTTCATCAGCAGCGCGGTGATCAGCACGCTGTACTTCGGTGGCTACGACATCCCCTTCCTCGACCAGAAGGGCATGGACAGCAACCTGATCACGATCCTCGGAACGGTGGCGCTGTTCGTGAAGATCAGCTTCTTCATCTTCCTCTTCATGTGGATCCGCTGGACCCTGCCGCGGTTCCGCTACGACCAGCTGATGGACCTCGGCTGGAAGCGACTGATCCCGCTGGCCATCCTCAACATCCTGATCACCGGCGGTTACATGGTGTTCACCGGCAATGTGAAGCTATGAGCACGACGTTCCAACCCCTCACCAAGCGCTCCCAGGTGGTGAGCGACAAGAAGATGACGCTCATGGAGCGCATCTACCTGCCCGCCATCCTCAAGGGCATGTCCATCACCCTGAAGCACTTCCTCACCCCCCGCAAGGCCACGGTGAAGTACCCCGAGCAGGAGCGCCCCCGCAGCGCCGTGTACCGCGGGCACCACGTGCTGAAGCGCGACGACCAGGGCCGCGAGCGCTGCACCGCATGCGGGCTCTGCGCGGTGGCCTGTCCGGCCGAGGCGATCACCATGGTGAGCGCCGAACGGAAGAAGGGCGAGGAGCACCTGTACCGCGAGGAGAAGTACGCCGCGGTGTACGAGATCAACATGCTGCGCTGCATCTTCTGCGGCGACTGCGAGGACGCCTGCCCCAAGGAGGCCATCTTCCTCACCGACCGCATCGTGGAGGCGGACTACCTGCGCAAGCCCTTCGTGTTCGGGAAGAACGAGCTGGTGGAGCCTTTGGACAAGGCGAAGCGCATCGATGTGAGCAAGCGGCAGACGCCCGAGGTGCTCAAGTTCAAGGAGCAACGGCAATATTCGCACAACCGCTGAGCGGGCACCTTCACCGGATGCAGTACCTCTTCTACCTCTTCGCCGCGATCAGCGTGCTCAGCGGGCTGTTCGTGGTCACCGCGCGCAACCCCGTGAACAGCGTGATCGCGCTGATCGTGTGCTTCCTGAGCATCGCGGGCCACTACATCCTGCTGAACGCGCAGTTCCTGGCCATGGTGCAGGTGATCGTATACACGGGCGCCATCATGGTGCTCTTCCTGTTCGTGATCATGCTGCTGAACCTGAACACCAGCACCGAGCCGCAGAAGAGCCTGCTCACGCGGATCGCCGCGGTGGTGTCGGGCGGGGTGTTCCTGCTCACCCTGCTGGCCGCCACGCGCCAGGGCGTGGAGATCGCCGCGGCCAACCCCGCCGACGCCTCGGTGGGCCTGGTGGGGCACGTGGGCAAGGCCCTGTTCAAGGATTTCCTGCTGCCCTTCGAGGTGAGCAGCGTGCTCTTCCTCAGCGCCATGGTGGGCGCGTTGATGCTCGGTAAAAAAGAGAAGGTCGCCGCCTGAT
>JBIJCH010000148.1:0-5692 GCA_044344815.1 Flavobacteriales bacterium
CGTCACCATTGTGGATGGCAACAGCATCATCAACAGCACCATCGCACCCAACAGCGCAACAGCCTTCGTGCAGCTGAAGGAGTGGAGCGAGCGCGAGCACAGCAGCAAAAAGCTGATGCAGATGGCCAACGCGCTGCTCATCACGCACATCAGCGAGGCCACCGCCTTCGCCTTCGGTCCGCCGCCGATCCCCGGCCTGGGTTCCAGCGCCGGGTTCAGCCTGCAGTTGCAGGACCGCCAGGGGAATTCGCCCCAGTACCTGGAGCAACAGGCACGCGCCTTCATCGCCGCCGCGCAGCAGCGACCCGAGATCGGCCGCGCCATGACGCTCTACCGCAGCAGCATCCCGCAGAAGAGCATCCAGGTGGACAAGGACCGCGTGGAGAAGCTGGGGCTGAAGCTCGATGACGTGAACCAGACGGTGGCGGCCTTCCTCGGCGGCAACTTCATCAACAACTTCAACCAGTTCGGTCGCCAGTACCGCACCTACCTGCAGGCCGATGCGCAGTACCGCATGAGCCCTTCGGGCCTCAACGACTTCTTCGTGCGGGGCCGCGACGGCAGCATGGTGCCGCTGGGCGCCGTGGCCACCGTCACCGACACCGTGGGGCCCCAATACACCAACCGCTTCAACCTGTACCGCAGCGCCGAGATCATGGGCGCCCCCGCACCGGGCTACACCAGTGCCCAGGCGCTGGATGCGCTGGAGGAGGTGGCCAAGGCCACCCTGCCGGCCGACATGGGCTACAGCTGGAGCAACATGAGCTACCAGGAGAAGGCGGCGGCAGGCCAGAGCGGTACCGTGTTCGCCATGGCGCTCCTCTTCGTGTTCCTCATCCTCGCCGCGCAGTACGAGAGCTGGAAGCTTCCCTTCAGCGTGCTGCTGGGCACCCCGTGGGCGGTGATGGGCGCCATGCTCGGTCTGTGGATCATGCGCCAGTTCAGCGAGAGCTACGTGAACAACGTCTTCGCGCAGATCGGCCTGGTGATGCTCATCGGCCTCAACGCCAAGAACGCCATCCTCATCGTGGAGTTCGCCAAGATGAAGATGGAGGAGGGCGAGGAGGTGCTGAAGGCCGCGCTTGATGGCGCCAGGCTCCGCTTCCGGCCGATCCTCATGACCAGCTTCGCCTTCATCCTGGGCGTGGTGCCGCTGATCACCGCCGAGGGCGCCGGAGCCGAGGCGCGCAAGGTGATGGGCATGGCCGTGTTCGCCGGCATGATCGTGGCCACCACCATCGGCTGCATCGTCATCCCCAGCCTCTTCGTGCTCATCGAGCGGAAGAAGCGCTCCGATGCGAAGGGCAGCACCCCCACCAAACCCGCCACCACCTGATGCGCACGAAACACATGCTCGTTCCGGTGATGGCGCTGGTCGTGCTGTCCGGATGCATGGTGGGCCCCAAGTACCAGGCCGAGCCTGCGGACCCTGCGGTCACGTATGGCGGCGCCCTCAACGCCGACACCAGCGACCTGGTGGAGTGGACGCAGTTCTACGACGACCCGGCGTTGGTGAAGCTGATCCGGACCACGTTGGACAGCAACCGGACCTTGTGGCTTGCCGCCGCGCGTGTGGAGGAGGCCCGCCTGCTGGCGGGTGCCGTGAAGGCGGACCTCTACCCGCAGCTGAACTACAGCATCGTGGGTGGCGGCGGCAGCGCCGGCACCAATGCGCGCAGCCAGGGCAGCGGTGTGGACGGCGGCTTCTTCGAGGTGCTGGGACAGGTGAACTGGGAGATCGACATCTGGGGCAAGCTGCGCCACGCCAACCGTTCGGCGCAGGCGCTGTACTTCGAACAGCAGTACATCCGCCACGGCCTGCAGGTGAGCCTGGTGGCCGAGGTGGCCGGCAACTACTTCCTGCTCCGCGACCTGGACAACCGCCTGGTGATCGCCCAGCGCACGCTGGCCTCCCGCCAGGAGAACACGCGCATCATCACCGCCCGCTTCAACGAGGGCTACACCAACGAGGTGGACAAGCTGCAGGCCATCCAGCAGGAGCAGGTGGCCGCCGCCGCCATCCCCAGCATCGAGCGGCAGATCCGCCAGGTGGAGAACGCCCTGCGTGCCCTGCAGGGGCTCGGACCCGGTGCCATTGAGCGGGGCCGCCCCAACACCGAACAGCAGCTCACCCCGGATCCCATCCCCATGGGCCTGCCCAGCCAGCTGCTGGAGCGCCGCCCCGACATCATCGCGGCCGAGTACAACGTGCAGCGCCTCACCGAACGCGCCGGTGTGGCCGAGGCCGAGCGCTTCCCCATGCTCTCGCTCACCGGCGTGCTGGGCTTCGCCAGTCCCGAGCTGGGCACCCTGCTCACCGGTGATGCCACGGTGGCCAACGGCTTCGGCGGGTTGGTGGGCCCCATTTTCCAGTGGAACAAGCGCCGCAACATCGCCGAGGCGGCCAAGCAGCGGATCCTCATCGCCGCGGCCGAGCGCGACCAGACCGTGTTCAACGCCTTCGTGGACGTGGACAACAGCCTGGCGTTCTACCGCACCTACACGGTGGAGAACCAGGCCCGCCAGACCCAGGTGGACGCCGCCCGCAAGCAGCTGGAGCTCTCCATGGCGCGTTACAACTACGGCTACACCAGCTACCTCGAGGTCATCATCGCCGAGAACAACCTGTTCAGCGCCGAGCTGGAGGAGAGCGCCACGCGGGCGCAGCGGCTCAACAGCGTGGTGAGCCTGTTCCGCGCGTTGGGGGGAGGGTGGTAGTGGGCGCCGAACGACCGGTGATGCCGGGCCGTCCCGAACCGGTACGTTCAGGACCGAAGCGATGCCCACGCATGCACACCATCGCGCTCACCGAACTGCAGCCCCTTGCGGCCGGGCCGCTCGCAGGCGCCCTCGGCACCTTCGTGTGCGCGCGCTTGAAGTTCCTGGCCCGGCTTCCTCACCGCCATGCTCGGGGGCGTGCTCATCACCAACCTGTCCGATGCCTTCCGCGTGCAGCTGGCCTTCGCGCCCATCGAGCGCAACGGCACCATCGCGCTGCAGGCCTTCCTGGCCATGTACCTCATGAGCCTCAAGCTGTGGGCCATCGGCGCGGCGATCGCGCCCCTGGCCGTGAACGTGGTGCTGCAGATCGCGATCACCGCTGCCGTGGCCTACCTCGTGCTCTTCCGCCTGCTGGGCCGCGACTACGACGCGGCGCTCACGGCCGGCGGCTTCATCGGCTTCGGCCTCAGCTCCGTGGCGGTGGGCATGGCCACCATGGACAAGCTTGTGCAGCGCCTGGGTCCCGCGCCCAAGGCCTTCCTCCTGATCACCCTTGCGGGTTCGTTCTTCGTGGACCTCGCCAACGCGTTCATCGTGCAGCTCTTCCTGGCGCTGCCCCTGTTCCGGTAGGACCTCCTTGCTGACGATGCGCATGCCCGATCCGCCCGCAGCCCCTTCCTTTGCCGCCGGATGGTCCGCCTGCTGCGCCTCATCGCCCTGTGCCTGCATGTGCTGCTGCCCGGCCTGCTCGCCGCGCAGAAGACGGACACCATCCACCTCTTCAACGGCGACAAGGTCGTGGGGGAGATGAAGGACCTGCAGCTGGGCCTGCTGCGCGTGAAGACCGACTACATGAGCCAGGTCTACATCGAGTGGGACCAGATCCAGACCGTGCGCAGCACCAAGCGCTGGTACGTGCGCATGCGCAGCGGGGCCTACTTCGACGGATACCTCCATCCATCACCGCAATTGGACCATGTGTACGTGATCGCCAACGGCGACAGCATCCATATCCAGCTTATCGAGATCACAACCCTGTATCGCCTCAACAAGGGCATCTGGCCGCGCACCGATGGCAGCCTCAACCTCGGCTACAGCTACCAGAAGAGCAACGGGCTCAGCCAGCTCAACCTCAGCGGCAATGCCACCTACAGGGGGGACCGTAGTTCCGTGAACTTCAGCTTCAGCTCCATCACCACCGTACAGCCCGAGGTGGATGACAACCGCAAGCAGGACATCACCCTCAGTTATGAACGCAACCTCTGGGGCCGTTGGACGAGCGGCTTCACAGTGGGTGCGGAGAGCAACACCGAACTGGACCTCGACCTGCGCCTGCGGGCCAGCGCCCTGATCGGTAACTACGTGCTGCTCACGGTGCACGCGAGCAACCTGGTGGGTGGCGGCATCCAGGGCAACCAGGAGCAAAGCGGCGGAGGCGAGGCCAGCGAGAACTTCGAGCTCTTCTTTGGCGATCGATTCCGCTTCAAGACCTACCGCTTCCCCAAAGCCGAGGTTACCATCGACCTGGCCGGCTACTACGGCCTCACCATCCGCGATCGATGGCGTTTCGCCACCACCACCACCCTGCGGTACGAGGTGGTGCGCGACCTGCAACTGGGCCTCGAGTTCTACGACCAGTACGACAGCAAGCCATTGGACGGCGGGCCCTCGCTGAACGACTGGCGCGTGGCCACGACGGTGGGGTACGTGTTCTGATCGTCAGGACACGTTAGCCCCCCGGCAAGGATGGCACTGCCGCACTGATCGCTTCGACCCATGTGCCACGGTCCATTGCGCTTGGCAGCAGCGTCCATCGACCCGCGCTTGTGTCAGCGCCCCGTGCCGGTCCGGGCAGTTACGACCCTGAGCCATCACGGATCGATGACATCCGACACGCGGAGATCGCCCCATGGTCGGCACCTTCGATCATTCCCCAACGGAACAACCGGCCCCACAGACCCATGCACAGCACCCGAACCCGTGTGGTCATCGCAGTGCTGGCGGCGCTTAGCGGGCGAGCCCAGGCCCGGGTCCCTGCCGACACATCCCGGGTGAAGGCGCTGGAATTCCATGGCCACGTGATGATGAACATGGGGTACAACGCCGGCGCCAGCGACCCCGACCGGTTCGACGTGATGCGCCCCAGCAAGTTTCCCGGGTCGGAGGACCAGTATGGCAGCGAGGGCAACATGTTCGTCGGGGTGCGCCAGACCCGCTTCGGGGTGAACAGCTTCACCCCGACACCACTGGGCGAGCTGTTCACCCAGTTCGAGATGTTCGGTACCGGTGTGGATTCCGGACAGACCACCTTCCGCCTGCGCCATGCCTGCGGCCAGCTGGGCAAGTGGGGCGCCGGCCAGTATCGGAGCCCCTTCATGGACATCGATGTGTTCCCCAACGGCCTGGAATACCGGGGGCCGAACAGCATGGTCTTCTTCCGCAACGTGCAGTTGCGCTGCATGCCCATCATGGGCGAAACCGACCTGACCTTCGCGCTGCAGCGCCCCGGCGCGAGCAGTGACCAGGGCATCTACAACGACTTCATCGGTTCCCAGCAGGTGGCCGGCCGCCTCCCGCTGCCCGACCTCAGCGCGGAATACCGCACGGCCACCGGGTCCGGCCCTGTGGAGCTGGCCGGCATCGTGCGCAACATCGAATGGGAAGACCTCGACACGAACAGCATCGACCTGAGCGGCAGCGCGGTGGGCCGGGGCCTGAACCTGAGCACCAACACCAACGTGGGCAAGAAGACCACCATCCGCGGCCAGTTCGTGTTCGGCCAGGGCATCAAGCAGACCGACACGGTATACGTGTTCACCAAGGCCCAGCGGTGCAGCATCCGGGCCTTGGTCCAGGGGACGAAGACCTTCGGTGAGTTCACCCCGGGCAAGGGCTTCGAGCCCCGGCCACGTCGGCGAAACACCTGAAGGTGCACCAGCTCTATGATCTACTGTGGAGCAGACCGCCCCCC
>JBIJCH010000129.1:0-6343 GCA_044344815.1 Flavobacteriales bacterium
ATCTGGAATGAAGAGTGTATAATGTTGAATGTAAAATTCAGAACGCTGAGCGCGGGTTGATCTGTATCGATTGCGTGTTCGCCATTCATCAATTTACATTCTTCATTTTACATTCATCAAGATCTCTGCATGCGTATCGCCCTCTGCACAGACGGTGTCTTCCCCCAGGCCATGGGCGGGATGCAGCGGCATTCGCGGCTGCTGGCGGAGCATCTGGCGCGTAGTGGGAAGGTGAAGCTCACGGTTCTGCACCCGCATCCCGTGGGGGTCTTCGATCCTGCGCTGGGCATCGAGGAGGTGCATGTGCCCGACATCGACAGGAGCAGGCTGTACATCCGCGAGCTCTGGCGCTACAGCGAGCGGGTGGGGAAGGAGCTGGAGCGCATCAAGCCCGACGTGATCCTGTCGCAGGGTTTCTGTGTGTGGAAGGGGATCGACCGCTTCAGCGACAGGTTGATCGTGCATCCCCATGGGCTTGAAATGTTCCAGATGCTCACCCGCAAGGAGCGCCTGCTTGGCTGGCCGTTCCGCGAGGGACTGCGGTACATGGTGCGCCACAGCGCCGTGGTGATCAGCCTCGGCGGCAAGCTCACGGGGATTCTGCAAGGGCTGGCGAAGGGCAGCGGCTGTCGTGTGGTCGTGATCCCGAACGCGACGGAGATCCCGCAGGACACAAGTCACAAGGTGCAAGGCACAAGTGCCAAGGTCGAGGCGTTGCCCTTGCTCTTCGTGGGGCGATTCGCGTTCAACAAGGGGCTGGACGTGCTGCTCACCGTGGCGCGTCGGCTGGTGGCCGAAGGGCGCACCGACCTGGTGCGCTTCCAGCTCGCCGGCGATGGGCCGCTGCTGGAGGAGCTTAAGCGCGATATGCCGCCGAACGTGGAGCTGCTCGGCCGCGTGGACGATGCGCAGCTGAACGCCCTGTACGCCGATTGTGCCGCGCTGATCCTGCCCACACGCTTCGAGGGCATGCCCACGGTGGTGCTTGAGGCCATGGCCCGCGCGAAGCCGATCATCGTGAGCGATGTGGGCGCCAGCGGTGAACTGGTGAACCCGCACAACGGCTACCTGTTGCCACCGGGGGATGCGAACGCCTTGTACGAGGCCGTGACCGCCTTCGCCGAACGTTCGCCGGGGGTACGGGAAAAGATGGGGGCGTACAGCTACGAGCGTGTGAAGGAGCGCTTCAGCTGGCCCACGGTCACCGGCCAGTTCCTCGACCTGTTCGGTTCGTTCCGCTGATCACACGAGCACCTCGCGCAGCAGGCGGTCGGTGATCCTGTCCAGTTCTATCTCCCCCAGGTCGGCGCTCGCTTCGACGCTGATACGGTGCTCCCCTGCGATGATGCGCGGCAGCTCCGAAGGCAGGTCCTCCACCGTTATCGAGGCCCCCAGCCGTTTCGCGGTGATCGTGTGCGACACCAGGCCCGGAACGCCCACATGCAGCACCGGCTTCCGCAGGAAGAAGATCTCGTTGAACTTGGTGCCCAGCAGGTCCCTGTTGCCGCTTGGGATGAAGATGAGCACCAGGTCGGCCTGGCGCACGAGCGGAAAGAGCTGGCGCGCCGGCAACGGCGCATGGAAATGGATGGTCCCTTCCAGTCCGGCCGCCTTCACCATGCCCGTGTAGCGATCCACTCCGTGCCCGGTGATGTAGAGGTCCAGTTGGCAGCGGTGGAAGGCTTCGGGGTCGCGTTCCCGCGCGTTCGTCAGGCCCTTCAGCAAGGCTTTGAAGTAGGCTTCGGCCTCTTGCGCGCCGTAGAGGCTGCCCGCATAGATGATGCGGAGGCGGCCGTCCCTCAACGGTGGCGCGGGCGTGCCCAGGTCGTCGGGGTCGATGGCGTGGGGCAGGAGCACGAAGCGGGTCGGGTCACCGCCATAGGTCCGGCGCAGGTGATCGAGCATCGCGGGCGCGGGACAGGTGATGTGGTCATAGCCCTGCATCACCGCCGCCTCCATGGCGCGCTCATGGGCCTCACGTTCCGCGCCGAGCGTGCCGTGCCCGTAGACATGCCCCCAGGTCCAGGGGTCGCGCAGGTCGCCGGTGAGCACGATGCCTGGGCAGCGCTGCTTCAGCTTCAGCCCGAAGTGCAGCAGGCGGAACGGCGCGCCCGTGATCACCACGTGGCGGATGCCGTGCGTCCGGATCAGCTCCTCCGCCTTCTTCAGGAAGGGCCCTTCCCACAGCACCGCCTTGTCCAGCCAGTTGCCCTTCACCAGCAGCGGCATCACGCGGCCCCAGAGGCGGTAGGCCAGCTTCTCGCCCAGGCTCTTCAACGGACGCTTGAAGAGCACGGTGGGGTAGCGCTGCGGGAGGGGGTGCGTGACGATGCCGGGTGTGCGCACGTCCTCGCTCCATAGGGATCCCTTCAGCTCCTTGGGACCGTCGCTATGGATCACGTGCACGGGGTGTCCGCGCCGTGCGAGCGCCTTGGCGAACTTGGCCCAGCGCCGGCCGCCGATCCCGCGGTACGGCGGGAAGGTGTGGCTGACGATGAGGAGCGGTTCTCCCGGCTGCATGGTCCCCATGGAACGGCCCCGAAGGTAACCGGCACCGGCCCGGGCAAAGGGTTAGTTTTGCCGCGCTCCGGATGTCAAGGCATGTTCTCATCACCGGTGGCGCCGGGTTCATCGGCAGCCACCTTGTGGATCGGTTGCTCGCCGAAGGTGGGTGGCGCGTCACCGTGCTCGACAACTTCGATCCGTTCTACGACCCCGCGGTCAAGCGCCGCAACGTCGCGCCTCACATCGGCCACCCGGCGTTCCGGCTGGTGGAGGCCGACCTGCTCGATCACGACCTGGAAGGGAAGCTGGGGCCGGAGGCCATCGACGTGATCGTGCACTTCGCCGCGAAGGCCGGTGTGCGCCCGAGCATTCTCGATCCGCTCACCTACCATCGGGTGAACGTGACGGGCACGCTTCGACTGCTGGAGCTCGCCCGCCACCGGCAGGTGCCCCACTTTGTGCTGGCCAGCAGCAGCAGCGTGTACGGCGAGAATCCCAACGTGCCCTGGAAGGAGGAGGAGCGGGACCTGGTGCCCATAAGCCCGTACGCGGCCACCAAGCTCGCTGCGGAGCAGTTCGCAAGGGTCTACGCCGACCTCCATGGGATGAAGGTCACCACGCTGCGCTTCTTCACCGTGTACGGGCCGCGGCAGCGTCCCGACCTGGCGATCCACCAGTTCTTCCGCCGCATCAGCACCGGCGAGCCCATCCTGCAGTACGGCGATGGAAGCACCCGCCGGGACTACACCTTCGTGGACGACATCGTGAGCGGGGTGCGCGCGGCCATGGACCGCACGGTGGGCGGGCGTTACGAGCTGTACAACCTGGGGAACTCCGGCACGGTCATGCTGCGTGAGCTCATCGCGGCCATCGAGCACGAGCTGGGGCTCAAGGCGGTGACCGAGCTGCGTCCCGAGCAGCCGGGTGATGTGCCGCAGACCTATGCCGATGTGGACAAGGCCGGGCGCGATCTGGGCTTCCATCCGTCCACCCCGCTCGCCGAAGGGCTCTCGCGCTTCCATGCGTGGTTCAAGGCCAAGGATGCGGTGACCCCGTGACCGGCACCGCCCATGCGCATCGTCGGCATCTCGCACAAGACCCGCTACTGGCAGCATTACGCCTTCAGCAATCCACCCGATGGGTACCGGTATTCGCGCATGGTTGACGTGCCCTGGCATGTGCTCGGCGTGCGCGACCAGTTCCTGGCGCACACCAAGTTCTTCCTGCCCGTCAAGCACGCCGACCTGTACCACACCTACAACAGCGTGGTGGCCAATCACCGGCCGTGGGTGATCGAGGTGGAGAGCTACCTGCCGCGTTACAAGCCGATGCGCGAAACGCATCCGCTCTTCAAGTGGGGGCAGCGACGGCTGGCCGGCAGCGACTGCAAGGCGCTCATCTTCACCAGCAGGCATACCCTGGGCATGAACCGGGACAAGCTCGCCGCGGTGGGCGTGGACCCGTCCAAGATGCAGGTGATCTACCGGGCGGTGGAGCAGTACCAGCCGGGGGAGAAGGACCCCGCGCATTTCACCATCCTGTTCGCCGGGAACGGCTTCTACCGCAAGGGTGGCATCGAACTGCTCAAGGCGTTCAAGCGCCTGGGCCGCGCCGATGTGCGCCTGGTGATCGTGAGCACACTGGAGGTTGACTGGGGCATCACGCCTTCACCGGACGACATCGCCTTCGCCGAACGGACCATCGCCGGTGACGACCGCATCACCCTGCACCGCGGCCTCGGTCATGCCGCCCTGCTACAGTTGATGCGCAAGGCCCATGTGTTCGCCAGCACCACCTTCGCCGACCCTTTCAACAACACGGTGCTGGAGGCCATGGGCGCGCAGCTGCCGGTGATCTCCTCACGGGTGAGCTCGATCCCCGAGATCGTGGACCACGACCGCAACGGCTGGCTCCTGGAGGTGGAGGGCCGCGCCTCCGATGCCATCGCCGATGAACTGGCCGGGCGGCTGCGCCAGTTGATGGACGACCCCGTGCTGCTCCAGCGCATGGGGGGCGAGAGCCTCGCGGTGGTGCGGGAGCGCTTCGACCTGCGCGTGCGCAACGCTGCGCTGCGTAAGCTGTACGACGGGATCACCGGTTAGCGCGCGAGGAAGGCCGCGATGCTGTCGGCCAGCATCGGCGTGAAGCGGTCCACGCCGGCCCCGTTGAGGTGCTGCGAGTTGTAGAACCAGCGCCGGTCCTGGCAGATGTCCGCGCCGCTGAAATCCCAGAAGGGCACCCCGGCCTCGTCAGCGATGCCGCGGAAGGTGCCGATGAGGCGTTCGCGGTCGCGGGTGAGCCGCTGCATCTCGGCCAGCTCGGGCGTGTACACGAGCACCACCCGCATGCCCGCGTCCTGCGCCGTGCGGATGAGGGTGGCGAGCGTCCGCCGAGCCTCGTCGGTGTTGGCACGGCGCACACCATCGGGGTTGGCGGCCACGAAGCGGTCGAAGGTGCCGTCCCAGGCCACATCCTTCCGTTGGAAGCCCAGGCTGAGCGGGTCGTTCAGCGTGTCCTCGAGGCCCAGCAGGCCCTTCGCGGCGATCCCCGCGTAACCGTGGCCGAAGCGGGCGAAGCTGTACAGCGGGATCCAGCGGTCCTTCCACCACGTTGGGTCGGTGCGCAGCAGGTCGTCGTACACCGCGTCCTCGTTCAGGTACGGCGGGTACTGGCTGGGGAAGAACACGTCGGTGTCGGGCGCCAGCGAGATGATGTCCACGTTCTGCACGAGCAGCCTTGGTGCGGGGTTGTGCTTCAGGTGGGTGATGAGCCACGGCAGCTGGTGCCCGATCTGGTTGCCGTCCATGCCGATGGTGAAGCAGCGCAGGCCGGTGCGCTCGCCGATGGCCTTGGCATCGAAGTGCATCAGGGCGCGGCTGCTGCCCAGCAGCAGCACCTCGGCGTCCATGCGGCCCTGCACCACGCGGTTCCATACGCCGAAGGTGCCCGTGGTGCGCCGGCGCAGGCCCTCCTTCAGCAGGAGGTCGAGCCCCACCGCCACCGCGCCGAAGAGGAGCAGGAACACCGTGAGCCGCCTCAGGAAGGTGCGCATCCTAGAACTGGAAGTAGATGAACTGCTGTTCGGCATGGTCGCCCACGAACACGATCACCAGGGCGATGGCGGTGTAGATCGCCCAGCGCACCGGCTGCGGCGCCGCAAGGTCCTCGAGGGCGTGGCGCCGGTCGCGGCGCGCCCATTCCACGGCCACCAGCAGCAACAGGCAGCCGAAGGCGGGGAGCAGCGTGGCATGGTCGGCCAGGAAGGCGGAGGTGCGCGACCAGTCGATGGCGCGGTGGCTCCGGCGCACGATCCGGCCCAGGTAGGTGAGCGCATCACCGATGGAATCGGCGCGGAAGAAGACCCAGGCGAGGCAGGTGAGCAGGAAGGTGCCCAGGATGCGCAGCGCCTCGCCGGCGGAAGGCAGCAGGTGGCCGGCGGACGGGGTGCCCAGGTTGCGCCGGTTGCGGCCGCTCAGCAGCAGGGGCAGGAAGTAGAGGGCGTTGAGCAGGCCCCACGCCAGGAAGGTCCAGTTGGCGCCATGCCAGAACCCGCTCACGGTGAAGATGATGAAGGTGTTGCGCACGGCCTTCACCCGTCCGCCCTGGCTGCCGCCGAGGGGGATGTAGAGGTAGTCGCGGAACCAGGTGCTGAGGCTGATGTGCCAGCGGCGCCAGAACTCTGCGATGTCGCGGGCGAAGTAGGGGTAGGCGAAGTTGCGCATGAGCTCGAAGCCGAAGAGCCGTGCGCACCCGATGGCGATGTCGCTGTAGCCGCCGAAGTCGCAGTAGATCTGGAAGGCGAAGAGCACGGCGCCCAGCAGCAGCACCGGACCCGGCT
>JBIJCH010000130.1:0-6315 GCA_044344815.1 Flavobacteriales bacterium
AGCTGCCGGCAGGGGATGCGCTCAACGGTAGTTCGATCCGGGAGGTTCCCGGGGCCCTATCGGCCCTCTGAACGCAGCGCCCCATGGAGTCGAAGATGCTTATCCCACCCTGTATGGTCACATTCGTGTCGATCGATATCACGAGCATGCCGTTCTGCACGATCGGCTGGGAAAGGACCGGAGATGATTGATCGGCCATTGGCACAAGCGATGTGGGGAAGACATCAACTTGCTGGCAGGTGGTGTCGGAGCCGCAGGCATTTGTTACGACAAGGCAAACGATATAGTGCCCGATCTCATTGAAGGTGAAAGCGATCGAATCCCCTTGCAGTACCGAGCTTCCGATGATCCAGCTGTTCGTGGTCCCTGGCGTTCCGGTGCTCGCGAATGAATAGGTCATTGGCCCACCGTCCGGCCAGTAGCTGAAGGAAGCAACAGGCGGTGGCGCCTGTGCGATCTGAATGGTATCGCTGTATGTGCAGCAGCCCAGGGTGACCGCGACTGAATAGGTCCCGGCGGATTGGGCGTAAAGTTGGTCGGATGTCGATCCATCGTTCCACAGGTAGGACGCTCCTGGGACGTTGGCGGAGAGGAGAAGCGTGTCACATACCGTGGTGTCATTTCCAAGGTCCAACTGAACATTCGGGCAACCGTCATCCATCAGGGGGGAATCACTTGCAAGAGGCCCCTGGGTTATGGTCAAGGGCCAATTGGCAGGGTCGGGTGTAACGAGGTAGCTGGTATTCGACAGCGTTGTGGTGGTCACCGCAATGGGGGTGCTCTGGATGCAGTTGCCCTGTCCAGTGGAGTCCGCCCGGATCACGCGTATGTCGTAGCCGCCGGTGTTGCCTGTCCTGACGGCCATCAGGATGTCGCTGCCGTCACTGGTGATTAGCTTGGTGCACGTGACCCGCGTATTGTCATTGGCGCCATTGTTCACCCCATAGGCCCGGGCCCATAGTACTGTTCCAGCATGGTCCAGCATCAGTACGAACGCATCATTGACCGGGCCATTGATCGTATAACCGCCGATGGCATAGCCTGCTGGCGTGGCGCAGATCCCTATACTGACCTCTGAAGCTGATGCGGTGAGGTCGAAGTCCTTCGCCCATGCCACATTCCCGGAGGTGTCCATGCGGATCACTTGGATGGAATAGTTCGAGGAACTTCCGTTCGGGTCGCCGAAACAGCAGATAGTAAGTGAGTCGGCATCATTCAGGATATCGATGCCGTATGACCGTATCTGGCTGCCCGGTCCACCCAGAAAGTACTTTGTCCACAAGTGATTCCCATTGCTGTCGAAGGATGACAGGAACGGCCTCATGGACCCGGGCGCACTGCCATCAACATACATCCGGCCCGCTCCGTACACCTGACCAGGGGTGACAACGCCGGAATACAGGTCATCGATGTATGGCAATGATGGCAGAAGGTCCAATTTGGGCGATTGCCATGTCAACGAGCCTGAAGCAGCGTTCAATCTGCTGGTGATGATATCGTTGAAGGTGCCGCTCGTCTGCCGCACCTGCGAAAGTCCCATGTATTCCGTGGCCTGCGCCGCCAGAATGCGGGATGTCCAGAGTTGTGAGCCGATGGATGATCGGGATGTCCACAGCAGGTTGCCGGCCAGGTCGAACTTGAAGAAGAAGGAGGCGATAGGGCCCAGTGGGCTGCCACCAAGCGCGTTGCCGCATCCGATCAGATAGCCATCCGGGGTCAGGTCCAAATGGTAGACACAGTTCGCATAGCTGGCGACGGGTTGGAAGGTCTTCGACCAGATGGGACCTCCGAACGGATCCATCATCATGACAAAGGCGCTGTCCCTTCGATATCCTCCGACCAGGAAATTGCCGTCCGGGGAATTGATGAGCACTTGGGCGCCGTCATCCACGTTCGGAGTAGCATAGGTCCGGTCGAATCCCTGGCCTGACGAACTTCCCCACAGCAGGGACATCAACACCAATGGGATGCACTTTTTACTCTGGGACAGAGGCATGCGCGGGGGATTTAGATGGCAGGCCACAAGTTAGTGGTCAGGTCCATACGGTCGTCATTTCATGGGGGCGGTCAATAGCGGATCAGCGCCCACCGAAAGTGCCTCCTCATGTCCAAGAACTGCCTTGGTCAGGAGCTGCTGGATCACCGAGCGGAACTTGGAACATCCAGGTCCTCCTGTTTCGCACATTGAATGGTCGAGCGCTGGCAACGGCGAACCGGTCCGTGCCAGGTCTGCCGCCTTCATGAACGGCTGGTCGCAGTAGGCATGCGGGCCTATCTTTGGCGGCATGGCGGAACGTGCATTGGTGACGGGTGCCGGCGGGTTCATCGGCAGCCACGTGGTGGAAGTGCTGGCGCGCAGCGGGCGGCAGGTGCGGGCGGTGGTGCGCTACAATTCGCGCAACAGCTGGGGCTGGCTGGATCAGTTGCCCCCCGACCTGCGCGGCAACGTGGAGGTGATGGCCTCGGACGTGCGCGACCCCAACGGCATGCGCCAGGCCATGAAGGGCATGGGGGAGGTGTACCACCTGGCCGCGCTCATCGGCATCCCCTACAGCTACCACGCGCCCGACAGCTACGTGGACACGAACATCACGGGCACCCTCAACGTGCTGCAGGCCGCCCGTGACGAGGGCGTGAAGCGCGTGCTCGTCACCAGCACCAGCGAGGTGTACGGCACCGCGTTGCAGGTGCCCATCACCGAGGAGCATCCGCTCCAGGGGCAGTCGCCCTATTCGGCGAGCAAGATCGGCGCGGACCACATGGCGCTGTCCTTCCACCTGAGCTTCGGCACCCCCGTCACCCTGGTGCGCCCCTTCAACACCTACGGCCCCCGCCAGTCGGCGCGGGCGGTGATCCCCACCATCATCACGCAGTTGCTGGCCGGGGCGCCGGAGATCCAGCTGGGCTCCCTCCACCCCACGCGCGACCTGGTGTTCGTGGAGGACACGGCGCGCGCCTTCGTGGCCATCGGGGAACAGCCTTCGCTGGTGGGCCAGGTGGTGAACATCGCCACCGAGCAGGAGATCGCGGTGGGCGACCTGGCACGCCTGATCATGGAGGTGGCCGGACGCGAGGCGGCCATCCGCTCGACCGATGAACGCCTTCGCCCCCAGGGCAGCGAGGTGGAACGGCTGCTGGGCAGTGCCGCTCGCCTTCGCGGTGCCACCGCCTGGACCCCGCAGGTCGACCTGCGGGAGGGCCTGCGCCGCACCATCGGCTGGTTCAGCGATGCGTCCAACCGCGCCGGTTACAAGTGGGACCGCTACAACGTGTGAACGTCGCCGCCACGGTCAACGCGCCCTTTCCATGGCCCCGCATCCGGTGAACCCCGAGACGACGACCGCCTTCATCCGCGGCCTCTACGGCACCGAGGGCACCATCCCGCTGCACGCGCCGGTGTTCACGGGGCACGAGAAGGCCTACCTCGCCGAGTGCATCGACACCACCTTCGTTTCTTACGTGGGCCGGTTCGTGGAGCGCTTCGAGGAGGCGGTGAAGGCCTATACCGGTGCGAGGCACGCGGTGGCCTGTTCGAGCGGCACGGCGGCACTGCACATGGCGTTGCTGGGCGGCGGCGTGAGGCCCGGCGACCTCGTGCTGATGCCCGCGCTCACCTTCGTGGCCACGGCCAACGCCGTGCGGTATTGCCAGGCCGACCCCTTCTTCATCGACATCGACCGCCGCGACCTGGGGCTCGACCTCGACCAGCTGGCCGCCTACCTCGCGACCGGCACCGAGCGCCGCGCCGATGGCGTGTATGACAAGGGGACAGGGCGCCGCATCGGGGCGTGCCTGCCCGTGCACCTCTTCGGCCATGTGGCCCGCATCGATGAGCTGGTCGACCTGTGCACGCGGCACGGCCTCGCCGTGGTCGAGGATTCGGCCGAGGCCATGGGCTCCTGGTTCAAGGGCCGCCATGCGGGCACCTTCGGTCGCGTGGGCGTGCTCAGCTTCAACGGGAACAAGACCATCACCACGGGCGGCGGCGGCATGGTGATCACCGATGACGAGGCCATCGCCAAGCGCATCCGGCACGTGACCACCACCGCGAAGGTGCCGCACCGCTGGGCCTTCTTCCATGACGAGCTCGGCTACAACCACCGCCTCACCAACGTGAACGCGGCCATCGGTGTGGCCCAGATGGAGCAGCTGGACCGCCTGCTGGCGAGCAAGCGCGCCATCGCCGCGAAGTACGCGGGCTTCTTCGCGGACGGGCCGTACCGCCATGTCGGCGAGCCCCTTCACTGCCGCAGCAACTACTGGCTGAACGTGGTGCTCACGCCCGACCTGGAGGCGCGCGACGAGCTGCTCGCCCACACCAACGATCGCGGGGTGATGACGCGGCCCGCCTGGACGCTCATGAACAAGCTGCCGATGTACAGCGGCTGCCCGTCGTTGCCGCTGGAGGGCGCCCAATGGCTGGAGGACCGCATCGTGAACATCCCGAGCTCACCCATCATCCGATGATCCGTCCGCTGTACATTTTCGGGACAGGTGGTTTCGCGAGGGAGACCTATTGGCTGGTCAGCGATATCAATCGAAAGGAGCCGACCTTCGAGGTCATGGGCTTCATCGATAGGAGCCGTGATCGTGAGGCCATCATGGTGGATGGTCGGGCGGTTCCGGTGTTGGTGGAGGCCGAAGTGATGAACGGACTTCCGGTCGCCAGCGAGTTGGTGATCGGGATCGGTGATCCACGGGTGATCGCGAGGCTGCACGGAGCATACCGTGGAATATTCAAGTTCGCCAATCTGGTCCATCCAACGGTCGCGGGGTACTTCGCTACGATCCGCTTGGGAGAGGGGAACATCGTAACGGCGGGCTGCATCTTCACGCTCGATATCGTGGTCGGTGATTGCAATATCTTCAACCTGCATACGACGGTCGGACATGACGCGGTCATCGGTTCATACAATGTCATGAACCCCGGCGTGAACATCTCGGGTGGCGTCAAGCTCGGTGACCGCAATCTGCTCGGTACCAATGCCGCGGTCCTCCAGGATATCACCATCGGCGATGACAATGTGGTAGGCGCATCGGCGATGGTCAACAGGCATGTCGAGAGTTCGGTGGTGACGGTCGGCGTTCCCGCAAGGGTCATCAAACAGCGCACGTGATGGCCCTGAACGAGAAGGCCCAACGGATCAGTGTCCAAGGAGACATGACGCTCGTGCAGGCCATGCGGCGCATGGACGAGCTGGACCGGAAGCTGCTGCTCGTCTTCAAGGGCGGGCACTTCCTGGGGGTGTTGAGCGTGGGCGACATCCAGCGTGCGATCATCCGCAACCACCCGCTGGAGACCCCGGTGGCCGATGTGATGCGGGCCAGCATGCGCATGGCGCGGGATACGGACGATCGCGAGCGGGTGCGGCAGCTGATGCTGGACTTCCGCACGGAGTGCATGCCCATGGTCGATGCATCCGGGGCGCTGGTCGATGTGCTGTTCTGGGAGGATGAGTTCCCGGTGACCATGCACCGCGACGAACGGAAGCTGGAGGTGCCCGTGGTGATCATGGCGGGCGGGCTCGGCAGCCGCCTGAAGCCGCTCACCAACATCATCCCCAAGCCGCTCGTGCCCATCGGCGAGAAGCCGATCATCCAGCTCATCATCGAAGGCTTCCGCCGGCTCGGTGTGAAGGAGTTCCACCTCACGGTGAACTACAAGCACGAGATGATCCGCTACTTCTTCGACCACCTTGAGGGGCGCGACTACAGCGTGGACTATGTGCTCGAGGACAGGCCGCTGGGCACCGCGGGAAGCCTCCAGTTGCTCAAGGACCGCCTGAAGGGGCGCTTCTTCGTCTCGAACTGCGACATCCTTGTGGACCAGGACCACCGGGCCATCCATGACTACCATGTGGAGAACCGGAACGACATCACGCTGGTGGGCGTGCTGAAGCACTACCACATCCCCTACGGCACGCTCGAGACGGGTGCCGGCGGCGAGCTGCTGGGCATGCGCGAGAAACCCGACCTCACCTTCATGGTGAACTCGGGCCTGTACATCCTGGAGCGGCATGTGATCGACCTGATCCCCGAGGGCGGCCACATGGACATCACCACCTTGATCGAGCAGGTGCGTGCCGGCGGCGGGCGCGTGGGCGTGTTCCCCGTGAGCGAACGCTCGTGGTTCGACATCGGTGAGTGGAACGAGTACCAGACGACCCTGAAGGAGGCGGGCCGGCGGTTCGACCTTGGCTGAACCATGCGGGTGCTTCTCCTAGCCAATGCGGCCAGTCCACTGGTCTTGAATCTGGCAAGGGAGCTCCGTCGATGCAGGCCTGGCATTGTGATCGACATCCTTTCGGATTCACC
>JBIJCH010000172.1:0-5406 GCA_044344815.1 Flavobacteriales bacterium
TGAGGGCATCGCGGCCCTGGCGCAGGAACTGGATGCGCTGCACGGCTCCCTCCGCGAGCGCGGTCATGTGGCGAAGCGCCGGGCCGAGCAGGGGCGATGGTGGCTGCACCAGGCGATCGGCGAGGGCCTGCTCGACCTGTTCCGCGGGGATGCGCGGGTGAGCGCGGCCTATCCCGGGCTGGAGGATGATGTGGTCGCGGGCCGCATCACGCCGTTCCGCGCGGCACAACGCCTCATCGCGCTGTTCAGAACAACTTCCTGACCTCGTCCTTGAGGAAGATGACCGCCACCTGGTTGGGCAGGTGGCTGAGGCGCGAGGCCGTTTCGAAGATCTGCTGGCTCAGCTGCGTGCCGCTGCGCTCATCGCCCGTCTGTTCGAAGGCGATGTTGATGAGCCGGATGGTCTCCTCCTTGGCCTGGCGCACCTGCTGCCATGCCTTGTCGCTCACGTACACCTGCTGCGTCACGTTGTGCTCGAACTCCTCGCGGATGGTATCGAGCAGCGCCTGGTGCAGCATCCGGCTGCTCATGCTGCTCTTGTGCACGCGGAACACCAGGGCGCCCGGGGCGATGCGCTCGAGGAACAGCGTGAGCCGCTCATAGGCCTGCAGGCGCAGCGGCAGCGTGTGGCGGCGGTCCTCCCGCTTCTGGTCCACGAGGCGGTCGGTCTGGCGCCGTGCCTGATCGCCGGCGAGGAACTGGCGGATGCTGAAGAAGGCCGTGCCGAACACGATGAGCGACGGCAGGATGGCGATGAGCAGGTCGAAGAGGCGGTCCTCGGTCATGGTGGATAGATCTGTTGACGAATATCGGGAGCACCGGACGAACGGGCCGGCGGGCGGGGGGCGGGTTGGTTAGTTTTGCCGCGCCCGCCGCGGAGCGGGCCCTTACGCGCATGCATCTCTCCCCACTGGTCCAGGCCATCGCCGAACCCGCCACGCTGCTCATGGCCCGCCGCAGCCGGGAACTGAAGGCGCAGGGCCGCGACATCATCGACCTGAGCCTGGGCGAACCCGACCACGCCCCCCCGCCCTTCGCGCTGAAGGCCGCGCACGAGGCCCTGGACGGTCCCTGGCACAAGTACCCGCCCGTGAACGGCTTCGCCGACGTGCGCGAGGCCATCGCCGCCAAATTCAAGCGTGACAACGGCCTGGGCTACACGCCCGACCAGGTGGTGGTGAGCACCGGGGCCAAGCAGAGCATCATGAACGCCGTGCTGGCGCTGGTGGGCCCCGGCGACGAGGTGGTGATCCCCGCGCCCTTCTGGGTGACCTACGCCGAACAGGTGCGCATGGCCGGCGGCACGCCCGTGATCGTGCGCAGCACCATCGACGAGGACTACAAGGCCCCCATCGAGCGCATTGCCGCGGCCATCACGCCCCGCACGCGCCTGCTCATCTTCAGTTCGCCCTGCAACCCCAGCGGCAGCGTGCTCACCGCCGCCGAGATGGAGGCCCTGGCCGACGTGGTGGCGCGTCACCCCGAGCTGTACGTGGTGAGCGACGAGATCTACGAGCACATCGTGTTCGACGGCACGCACCGCTCCTTCGCGGCGCTGCCCGGCATGATGGAGCGCACCATCACCGTGAACGGCCTCAGCAAGGCCTTCGCGCTCACCGGCTGGCGCGTGGGCTTCCTGGCCGCGCCGCTGTGGATCGCGCAGGCGGTGACCAAGGTGCAGGGCCAGTTCACCTCGGGCACCAACAGCATCGCGCAGCGCGTGACCAAGGCCTGCATGGAGGCGGACCCCGCCCTGCTCGCCGGCATGCGCGCCGACTTCCTGCGCCGCCGGGACCTGATCGTGAAGGAGCTCGCCCGCGTTCCCGGGTGGCGCTGCAACCGGCCCCAGGGCGCGTTCTATGTGCTGCCCGACGTCACCGCCTCGCTGCAGGGCCGCATCACCAACAGCGTGGAGCTGAGCCTGCACCTGCTGGACCACGCCGGGGTGAGCATCGTGGAGGGCGACTCCTTCGGCGCCCCCGGCACCGTGCGCCTGAGCTACGCCACCAGCGATGCGCTCATCGTGGCCGCCGTGGACCGCATCGCCAAGGCCATCGCCGAGCTGTCATGAGCAACACGCCCCGGGAGGTCTTCGACCGTTTCACCCGCACCACCGCCCTCGTGGTGGGCGATGTGATGGTGGACAGCTACCTGTGGGGGCGCGTGGACCGCATCAGCCCCGAGGCCCCGGTGCCCGTGGTGCACGTGACCGAGCGCAGCGACCGCCTGGGGGGCGCCGCCAACGTGGCGCTCAACCTGCGCGCGCTGGGGGCCACACCCATCGTGGTGAGCGTGACCGGCGACGACCCGGCCGGCCGCCTGCTGGGCTCGCTGTGCACCGCCAGCGGCCTGCCCACCGACGGCCTGGTGACGAGCACCGGGCGCCGCACCACCGTGAAGACCCGCGTGATCAGCGGTCACCAGCACATCGTGCGCGTGGACGACGAGACCGAGGACGACCTCGCCCCCGTTGACGAGCAGGCGCTGCTGCAGCGCATGGAGGCCCTGATCGCGGCGCACCGCCCCGGTGTGATCGTGCTGGAGGACTACAACAAGGGCGTGCTCACCGCCACCGTGATCGCCGGCGTCACCGCGCTCGGGAAGCGGCATGGCATCCCCGTGGCCGTGGACCCCAAGAAGCGGAACTTCTTCGCCTACACCGGTGTTGACCTGTTCAAGCCGAACCTGAAGGAATTGCGCGAGGGCCTGAAGACCGACGTGCGCGCGGGCGACACGGACAGCGTGCGCACCGCCGTGAGGCTGCTCGAGCAGCGCCTGGGGAACGCGATCTCCCTGATCACCCTGAGCGAGCACGGCGTATACGCGCACCGCCACGGCGAGGAGCACCTGATCCCCGCGCACCGGCGCAGCATCGCCGACGTGAGCGGGGCAGGCGACACCGTGATCGCCGTGGCCGCCCTGTGCCTGGCGCAGGGCCTCGACCTGCGCACGCTCGCGACCTGGAGCAACCTCGCGGGCGGTCTGGTATGCGAGCAGGTGGGCGTGGCGCCCGTGGACCGCGAGGCCCTGCTCGCCGAATGCGAGGCCCTGGAACGAACATGAGCGTGACCCCCTACTCCGGTGATGGCAGCAAGCGCGAACAGGTCGAGCGCATGTTCGACGCCATCTCACCGCGCTACGACCTGCTCAACCGCCTCTTCTCCCTGGGCATCGACCAGGGCTGGCGCCGCAAGGTGGTGCGCATGGTGGGCGAGGAACCCGTGGAGCACCTGCTCGACGTGGCCACCGGCACGGCCGACCTCGCGATCCTGGGCAGCCTGAAGGCCCGGCGCGTGACCGGCGCCGACATCTCCGAGGGCATGCTGAAGCTCGGCCGGGAGAAGGTTGCCCGGCGCGGCCTGGCCGACCGCATCACCCTGGTGCAGGCCGACAGCGAGGCGCTGCCCTTCCCCGACGGCACCTTCGATGCGGTCACCGTGGCCTTCGGCGTGCGCAACTTCGAGCACCTCGAACAGGGCGTGCGCGACATGGTGCGCGTGCTCCGTCCCGGCGGACGGCTCTTCGTGCTGGAGTTCAGCAGGCCGCGCAAGGCCCCCTTCCGCCAGCTCTTCCGCTTCTACTTCCATCGTGTGATGCCCTCGGTGGGCAAGGCCATCAGCAAGGACAGTGCGGCCTACACCTACCTGCCCAGGAGCGTGGACGCGTTCCCCGAGGGCGCCGACTTCGAGGCCCTGCTGCAGCGCGCCGGGCTCACCGAGGTGCGCTCCATCCCCCTCACCGGCGGCATCGCCACCCTTTACCGCGGCCGGCGGCCCGCGCACTGATCAGCCCTTACTTTCGTTGACCAAGGCGATGCGGAACACACGGCGATCGGTGCTCGGAGGAACGCTCCTGCTGCTGCTCCTGTGCGCGGCACCACGGGTGGCGGCGCAGAAGAAGATCAAGACGGAGAACCTCCCCAACTTCGACCTGCGCACCTTCCACTTCGGCTTCGTGCTCGGCTACAACACGAGCGACTTCTTCGTCACGCGCAAGCCCTTCGACCGGGCCAGCGACACCCTGCTGGTGCTCGACCACGTGAGGCAGCCGGGCTTCAACCTGGGCATCATCAGCTCGCTGAACATGACGCCCAACCTCAGCCTGCGCTTCGTACCCTCCCTCTCCTTCCAGGACCGCCAGCTGCAGTACACCTTCCTGAAGGACAACGGCAAGACGACGCTCTTCACCAAGCAGGTGGAGAGCACCTACCTGGAGTTCCCCCTGCTGCTGAAGCTGCGCAGCGACCGCATCAACAACTTCGCCGTGTACCTGCTCGCCGGCGGCAAGTACAGCATCGACATGGCGAGCCAGAAGGACGTGAACAACATGGTCGACGACGAGATCGTGATCAAGCTCCAGCGCAACGACTACTCGGCCGAGGTGGGTGGCGGCATGGACATGTTCCTGCCGTACTTCAAGTTCGGCGTGGAGCTGAAGATGGGCATCGGGATCCCGAACGTGTTCATCGACGACAACACGCGCTTCAGCGCCCCCATCGAGAGCCTGCGCACCAAGACCTGGGTGCTGTCGTTCACCTTCGAGGGCTGAGGCCCCGCGCGCCATGGAACGAACGGTCGACATCGCCCTGCCGCCGGCGGAGGCGGCCCAGCAGGCGCTGGTGGTGGAGGCCGCGGCCGAGGCGGCCGGCATCGATCCCGCGGCCGTCAGGGGGTGGCACATCGACAAGCGCTCGATCGACGCGCGCAGCCGCAGCCCCGTTGTGCGCCTGCGCGTGACCGTGAGCACCGAGCGCGCGCTGCAGACGCCCCCGGTGGATCGCCCCGCGCTGCCCGGCGTGGACGGCGCACCGCCCGTGGTGATCGTGGGCTGCGGCCCAGCGGGGCTCTTCGCCGCGCTTCGCTGCATCACCCACGGGCTGCGCCCCATCGTGCTCGAGCGCGGCAAGGACGTGCGCAGCCGCCGCAGGGACCTGGCCGCCATCAACCGCCTGCACATCGTGGACCCCGACAGCAATTACTGCTTCGGCGAGGGCGGCGCGGGCACCTACAGCGACGGCAAGCTGTACACGCGCAGCAACAAGCGCGGCGATGTGGCGGGTGTGCTGCGCACCCTGGTGGCCTTCGGCGCGCCGCCCGACATCCTGGTGGACGCGCATCCCCACATCGGCACCAACAAGCTGCCCGGCATCATCACCGCCATGCGCGAGGCCATCACGGCCGCGGGCGGCGAGGTGCGCTTCGGCTGCCGTGTCACCGAACTGCTCATCGACGGCGGGCGCCTGCGCGGCGTGCGCACCGCCACCGGCGGCGACGTGCGCGCAGACCATGTGGTGCTCGCCACAGGTCACAGCGCGCGCGACGTGTTCACCATGCTCCGGCGGCAGGGCGTGGCGGTCGAGCGCAAGGACTTCGCCCTTGGCGTGCGCATCGAGCATCCGCAGGCGGT
>JBIJCH010000131.1:0-6293 GCA_044344815.1 Flavobacteriales bacterium
CTGGTACGCAACGAGGTGAAGGTCTCGCTGGCCGGTCCCGAGGCACATGCTGAACTGAACGGTGTATACCTGCTGAACGGCACCGCGCACTGCGACAACCACACCTACATCGGTCACGACGTGCCGGACTGCACCAGCGACGAGCTCTACAAGGGCATCGTGGCCGGCAAGGGCACCGGCGTGTTCAACGGCAAGGTGTACGTGAAGCAGGACGCGCAACGCACCCGCGCCTACCAGAGCAACGCCAACATCCTGCTGGGCGACGACGCCAAGGTGTACACCAAACCCGAATTGGAGATCTACGCCGACGACGTGAAGTGCAGCCACGGATGCACCATCGGTCGCCTGGACGAGAAGGGCCTGTTCTACCTGCGCAGCCGCGGGGTGAGCGAGGCCGAGGCACGCAAGCTGATGGCCCATGCCTTCATCACCGAGGTGGTGGAGCGGGTGCAGAACGAGGAGTGGAAGGCGGTGTTGACGGCGTTGATCGACGCTAAGCTCGCCAAGTTGTAACCACAGAGGGCACAGAGGACACAGAGAAATGCGAACGGGCAACCACGGCAAGGACGAAGTACCCAGCAAGAAGTTGGGCATCTCCCCTCTGTGCTCTCTGTGCCCTCTGTGGTTCACTCATCCGCAGTCATGAAACCCGCAGCGGTGAAACCAGCCTTCGACGTGGAGGAGATCCGCGCGCAGTTCCCGATCCTGAAGGAGCTGGTGCACGGCAAGCCGCTGGTGTACTTCGACAACGCTGCGACCAGCCAGAAGCCGCGCCGCGTGATCAAGGCCGAAAGCGGCTACTACGCCACGATCAATGCCAACGTGCACCGCGGTGTGCATACGTTGAGCACCAAGGCCACTGAGGCGCAGGAAGCCGCGCGGGAGATCATCCGCAGGCACATCAACGCGAAGCATGCGCACGAGGTGATCTTCACCAGTGGCACCACGGCGAGCCTGAACCTGGCGGCGTTCAGCCTGGGGCAATTGCTGTGGGGAAGTTCGCCTACGCGCAAGGCTTCGGCGAACGAGGGCGATGAGGTGCTGATCAGCGGGATGGAGCATCATGCGAACATCGTCCCTTGGCAGATGGCCTGCGAGCGGCATGGGGCGAAGCTGAGGGTGATCCCGATAACGGACAGCGGAGAAATTGAACCGCAACGGCGCAACGACGCAACGGTTGACGCAACGGATCTCTTTACAGAGCGAACGAAGGTGCTGGCGATCTCGCATGTCAGCAACACCTTGGGCACGGTCAATCCCATCAAGGAGCTGATCGCCGAGGCGAAGAAGCGCGGCATCATCACCGTGGTGGACGGCGCGCAGGCCATCGCGCACCTGGACGTGGACGTACAGGACCTCGGCTGCGACCTCTATGCGTTCAGCGGGCACAAGGCCTACGGACCCACGGGCACTGGCGTGCTCTACGGCCGAGAGGAATTGCTGGAGCGCATGCCCCCCTGGCAAGGAGGCGGCGAGATGATCGACGTGGTCACCTTCGAGAAGACCACCTACGCCAAGCTGCCCTTCAAGTTCGAGGCGGGCACGCCGCACATCGCGGGCATCATCGGCCTGGGCGAGGCCTTCCGCTGGATGGAGGACTACGATAAGGCTGCGATGGCGCAACACGAGCACATGCTGCTAGAGCATGCGACCACCGAGCTGCTCACCATCGATGGGCTGCGCATCATCGGAACGGCGAAGGAGAAAGTGGGTGTCATCAGCTTCGTGATCGACGGCGTACATCACTACGACCTCGGCACCCTGCTCGACCAGCAGGGCATCGCCGTGCGCACGGGCCACCACTGCACGCAGCCACTGATGGAGCGCTTCGGTGTGAGCGGGACGACACGAGCGAGTTTCGCGTGTTTCAATACGACGGAGGAGGTGGATGCGATGGTGGCGGCGACGAAGAAGGCGGTGAAAATGCTCAGGTGAGAATGGTGAAGGTGGAGATAATGGTGAGAAAGTGAAATGCAGCCGATCCACGGACCATGGAGAATATGACGAACGACCCACGGAAGCACGACTGGAGCCTGAACGGGCTGTATGAGCTCGGTGAAGCGATCTCTGTGGTGGCCGAACCAGATGGTCGTAAGGTGACCAACTTCAAGGACCTGTGGGTGTGGAAAACCGGCATGGAGCTTTTGAAGCCTGTATACACGGTCACTCGTAAACTGCCCAAAGAAGAGTTGTACGGCTTGACCTCCCAACTGCGTCGCGCCGCTGTATCTGTTCCCAGCAACATTGCTGAGGGTTGGGGCCGGAACAAGAAGGGTTACTTATTGCTCGGCCTCAGCTACTCACGTGGTTCGTTGCATGAGATCGAAACGCAGTTGCTCGCTTGTGTCGAGCTGGAGTTCCTGACCAAAGAAGACATCCAACCGCTGTTGGACAAGATCGCCGGGATCAGCACCGGACTTCTACGGTTCATGAACAACCTTGAATCGAAGCGCTGAGGCCACTTTATCACCACCCTCACCTTCTCTCCACTTTCACCATGTCCTTAGCCCAAGCCCAACAAGAGCTCATCGACGAGTTCGCCATGTTCAGTGACTGGCAGGACCGTTATGAGCACCTGATCGAACTGGGCAAGGACCTACCCCTGATCGCGCCGGAGCACAAGACCGACGATAACCTGGTGCGGGGGTGCCAGAGCCGGGTGTGGCTTCACGCGGAACCAAAGAATGATCTCGTCCATTTCACCGCCGACAGCGACGCCATGATCACCAAGGGCATCGTTGCCTTGTTGGTGCGCGTGTTCAATGACCGCACGCCGCAGGAGATCCTGGGCGCATCCACCGAGTTCATCGATAAGATCGGGCTGCGCGCGCACCTGAGCCCCAACCGCGCGAACGGGCTCAGCGCGATGATCGACCAGATGAAGCGCTATGCCCTCGCCTACTCCGCACAGTCGCACTGAAATGAATGCCATTGATCACACGGAGCCACGGAGGCACGGAGAATTGCAAAGGCCTGGTGCTATGAAGCCCCTCCGTGTCTCTGTCCCTCCGTGTGAGCCCACATCCCCTCTCCTCCCATGACCCCTGACGAGAAAAAGCAGCTCGAGGAGAGCATCATCAACTCCCTCAAGTCGGTGTACGACCCGGAGATCCCGGTGGACATCTACGAGCTGGGGCTGATCTACGACGTGGTGATCCACGACGATGCCAGCGTGTACATCAAGATGACCCTGACCAGTCCGGCATGCCCGGTGGCGGGGACCCTGCCCGGCGAGGTAGAGCAGAAGGTGGCCGGTGTGCAGGGTGTGAAGAGCGCCAAGGTGGAGATCACCTTTGAGCCGCCGTGGGACCGCACGATGATGAGCGAGGCGGCGCAGTTGGAGCTGGGGTTCATGTAGGTTAACCACAGAGGCACAGAGGACACAGAGCAAATTCCAACCGCAACGGCGCGGCGACGCAACGAACACGCAACGCGTAACACGCCAACACGCAACTGGGCTCCATGAGCGAAGACTCCATCATCAACAAAGTCGCCTCCTCCGGCATCATCACCCTCGACCTGGAGGAGCTGTACCCGGCCGGTGCGCGCGTGGTCTTCGATCTGAAGCCGCTGCTGTGGCAGGAGGTCGCGCTGAAGGAGGATGACCTGCGCGCCTTCTGCAAGGACCACGACTGGTCGCAGTATGCGGGCAAGCTCGTGAGCGTGCATTGCAGCGCCGATGCCATCGTGCCCACCTGGGCCTTCATGCTCGTGGCCACGCACCTGCAGCCGCACACGGCCTTCGTTACCCAAGGGGATACGGACCAACTGGAACGCGCTGTGTTCACCCGCTTCGTTCAGCACCTGGATGTGGAGCCCTACCGAAACGCCCGCGTGGTGGTGAAGGGCTGCAGCAAGCTTCCCGTTCCGCTGAACGCCTATGTGGAATTGAGCGCGAAGCTGCTGCCCGTGGTGAAGAGCCTGATGTTCGGGGAGCCGTGCAGCACGGTGCCGCTTTACAAGGCACCGAAGCGTTAGCGCATACCTTCGGGCATGCGCCGGACCCTGGTGTTCCTTCTGCTCGCTTGCTCCGTTGTGCTCCGGGCCCAGACCGACAGCACGAACGTCCAATTCAGCGAGAACGGCTGGCACCTCAGCCCGCACGGCACCATACGCGTGCTGGTGCTCTTCGCCGAGGTGGAGTATGACAAGAACCCGGGGAAGGACCCGCAGCCGAAGGGTTCCACGCTCTGGCCCAAGGGGCAGCTGCCCACTTGGAAGGACGACATGTTCGAGCAGAACCCCGTTCCCTCGCCCAACGCGATGGTGACGCGCTACTACCACGACATCAGCATGGGTCAGTACGTGGTGCTTGGCGACCACGTGGACCGGTTGCTCACGCTGAAGGAGAGCGCATACCCGAACCTCCACCAGCACATGAACCTGAGCACCGCCGCCGTGCAGGAGGCCAACAAGCTCGGATCGCTGCGCACCGCGCACGGCCTGGGCATCGCCGACTTCGACCTGTGGCGGGACGGCGGCAAGGCCGGCATGGCGAAAGTGAACGCGCCCGACGACCCGCACAGCTATGATCACGTGATGGTGATCCTGCGCAACAGCTCGCTCACCCACGGACAGGGAAGCACCGATGCAGGGAGCAGCGGCAAGCTCTTCGGGTACGAGAGCGACACCCAGAGCCGGTTCGGTGGCATGAACGGCCTGCCCTTCGAGATCCTGAAGCACGAGTTCAACCACCTGCTGCTCGGGGGCAACAACTTCCACAGCGGCGGCGGCAACGCGGCCCAGTTCCAGAGCTACTTCATCCCCCTGCAGGGCGGCTGGAGCATGATGGGCGCGGCCAGCAGCAGCCTGCTCACATGCAGCGGCTGGGACCGCGACCGGTTGGGCTGGCGGCCTGTTGGATCACCATACCGCCTCACTGCGCACGACCCCGCCGGCAACAGGGTGAACGGCGACCTTGACCCGATGCGCGGCGACACCGGTGTGTTCGTGCTCCACGACTTCGTGACCACCGGGGATGTGCTCCGCATCAGGCTCCCCTACCTCGGTCCGGAGGAGTTCCCGCAATGGATCTGGCTCGAGAACCACCAGACCTACGGGCGGAACGGCAGTCCCACCGACCGCTTCCACTACGAGGGCGAGATGCCTTGTGTGGAACGCGCCGTGCCCGGCATGCACGCAGTGCTCCAGGTGGACCGTGAGCAGAAGCGCGGGGCCCGAATCTTCGGCGGCGATGCCGATTACCTGCGCCCCCTGCCCGCCAGCGGTGCGCACGACATCAGCCTGCGCGGCGACACCGTCACCTTCCAATGCCTGTGGCCCGGGCCCACCGCGCCCTACGTGGTGAAGGCCCGCAACGCCAACCCGCTCACCGGCCACCACGACCTGGAGCTGCCCGTGTTCGACCTCAACGGCGACGGCACCATCAGCCGCAAGGAGAACCTGGTGCCACGGATCGAGGTGCGCGATGGGACCGTGCTGGACAACGGCCTCTTCTTCGGGCATCCGCGGCAGGTGTTCACGCCCGCCGGCAATAACAAGCTCGGCATGGCCACGAACCCCTCGACGGCCAACGCGATGACCCTGGTGAGCGCTCCGGGCCGCGACACTTATGGTGGCAAGGGGCCGAACAACCGGGTGGTGCACCTCAATGGCATCAGCGTGGAGCTGCTGGAGCAGCGCATGGATGGCGGGATCACCGTGCGGGTGCGCAACGACGATACGGCGATCGACCGGGATGTGCGCTGGTGCGCGGACAGCATCGTGCTCCATCCGCCTGCGGGCACGGCGGCATGGTCCATGCACGTGCTCCCGGGGCATCGTGCGCTGCTCGACCGGTCCCTCACGCCCACCCGCATCGACCGGCCGGAGACCTTGCGCGGCACCACATGGTTCAGCGATCCCACGCGGCTCACCGTGCTCTCCGGCGCCCGGGTGCGCATCGACGACAAGGCTGAACTCGCTTTGGTGAACGGCTCGGAGCTTCACCTGATGCCCGGCAGCACGATGGAGTTAGCACCCAGCGCCAAGCTCAGTGTGGACGCCTCCTCCCGCATCATCCTTCACGGTGAGGACGCCCAAGTGAACGCCACAGCGAAGCAGTTGAAGAAGCTGCGGAAGAAGAAGCGGCTGATCCAAATGTGAGAATGCGGGGAGTGTGACAAGGTGGCTTCGCCCCTGGCGGTCACAACTATGTGGCCAACGTGAAGCGCTCACACTCCCCCATTGGCACATTTCCACTCTCCCCACATTCCTCAATAGGCCCGCACGTTCTTGCCCTCGCGCCAGGTGAGGCAGGCACGGTTCACCACGCGGTTGCCGCCCGGCGTGGG
>JBIJCH010000133.1:0-6272 GCA_044344815.1 Flavobacteriales bacterium
TCCTCGCGCATCACCTGCCGGCCCAGCCGCAGGGTGAGGAAGGCACCGCGCAACAGGCGCCACTTCTTCGGCGAGGCCACGTTGGTGTAGGCCAGCAGCACCAGCACCAGCAGCAGCAGCGCGGCGACCCATTCGGTGCCCAGGGGGTCGTTGAAGCGCGTGGTGCCCTCGATCATGGCGCCGTCAAAAGTAGCGGCGGCGCCCCCCGCCCGCCCCGCCCGCAGCCCTACTTTTGCACCGCCGACCGGCACCCGAACGAACACCCGCATGAGCACCAGCACCGCCGCCCCCAAGGCCGCCACCGACCTGTTCCAGAGCCACGACCACTACCTGGTGGACGAACTGCTTACCGAGGAGCAGAAGCTGATCCGCGACACGGCGCGCAAGCACGTGAGCAAGCACCTCAAGCCGATCATCGAGGAGCGCTTCGAGAAGGCCGAGTTCAGCAAGGACATCATCCCCGGCCTGGCTGACATCGGGGCCTTCGGCCCGTTCGTTCCCGCGGAATACGGCGGCCCCGGCCTGGACCAGATCAGCTACGGCCTCATCATGCAGGAGATCGAGCGCTGCGACAGCGGCCTGCGCAGCCTGTGCAGCGTGCAGGGCTCACTCGCCATGTACCCCATCTGGAAGTACGGCAGCGAGGAACAGAAGAAGAAGTGGCTGCCCGACATGGTGCAGGGGAGGAAGATCGGCTGCTTCGGCCTCACCGAGCCCGACTTCGGCAGCAACCCCAGCGGCATGGTCACCACCTTCAAGGACATGGGCGACCACTACCTGCTGAACGGCGCCAAGATGTGGATCAGCAACGCGCCCTTCGCCGACCTGGCGATCGTGTGGGCCAAGGCCGAGAACACCGAGGGCCGCATCCACGGCCTCATCGTGGAGCGCGGCATGGAGGGCTTCACCACCCCCACCACGCACGGCAAGCTCAGCCTGCGCGCCAGCCCCACGGGCGAGCTGGTGTTCGACAACGTGAAGGTGCCCAAGGGCAACCTGCTCCCCAACAAGAACGGCCTGGGCGCCCCCATGGGCTGCCTGGACAGCGCCCGCTACGGCATCGCCTGGGGCACCCTCGGCGTGGCCATGGAGTGCTACGACACCGCGCTGCGCTATGCCAAGGAGCGCATCCAGTTCGGCAAGCCCATCGCGGCCTTCCAGCTCACGCAGAAGAAGCTGGCCGAGATGGTCACCGAGATCACCAAGGCGCAGCTCCTCACCTGGCGCCTGGGTGTGCTGCGCAGCGAAGGCCGCGCCACCACGCAGCAGATCAGCATGGCCAAGCGCAACAACGTGCACCTCGCGCTCACCGTGGCGCGCGAAGCACGCCAGATCCTCGGCGGCATGGGCATCACCAACGAATACCCCATCATGCGCCACATGATGAACCTGGAGAGCGTGGTGACCTACGAAGGCACGCACGACATCCACCTGCTGATCACCGGCGCCGACATCACCGGCATCCAGGCGTTCAAGTAGAGGCGACGTTCACGTCGACCGTGGACCGATACCGCACAGGGCCTCCCACCGGAGGCCCTGTGTCGTTCCACGACAGGCACGACGCACGGACGCGCGTCCACCTTCGCGCACAACAAGGAGCTGCCGAGCGGAAGCTCAGCTCAGGGGTGCCGTGCGGCCCAGCAGCTTCTGCAGCCGCCCGATGATCCTCACCTCACTGGCGTTCACGCCGGCCGAGGCCTTCGCGATGGCCACCGCCGTGCGCAGGATCAGGCTCCTGGTCCACCCGTCGAACCGGTCCGGGTCGCGCAGCTGCTCCGCCTCGAACCGTGCGTAGGCCGCGCTCGCGGACATGCCGCCCCGCAAGGCCTCCTCGAACGCCGACCCCATGCGTCCCACATCATCGACGCTCCGTCCGTGCACACCGGCGTCCTCGATCATCCAGTGCTGCGCCAGCATGCGCCGGAAGGCGGCCAGCTCGGCCTCGCCCACCCGGCGATCGCAGGCGGCGATGCTGTAGAACAGCATGCCCAGGCTGGCATAACGATGCCCTTCAAGGGTGATCGAAGGGGTGCAGGTGGTAACTGCAGTGCTGCTCATGGTGCTTGGTGTTATGGAAGGAACGCTCCAGGGGGCCGCATGGTGCGTTCATGGTCCGAAGGCCATGGGAGGCGGCCCTATCTTGCCCAGCAAGCATCATGCCTGCTCCCGCACCCTCCTCCCTGCCCTTCGACCCGCGCTGGCTGGGGCTCGTCTTCCCCCTGTTCTGGTGCCTGATCTCCTACATGATCGGTCACACGAGCGGCTGGGGCCGGATGCACGACCGCTTCGGTGGACCTCCTGGACCTTTGCCTGCGGGCCGTTCGTTCGAAGCGGGCCGCATCGGCGTGGCGAAGTACAACGGGGTGCTGCGCATCGCGGACGATCGCTTCGGCCTGTACCTGTCGGTGATGGTGCTGTTCCGCGTAGGCCACCCGCCGCTGTTCATCCCGTGGAACGAGGTCGGTCCGGCTGTACGGGTGAAGGAGCTGTGGACCGAGCGCGTGCGCTTCACCGTGGGCCACCCGGTGATCACCACCGTGGAGCTGCCGTTCAGCGCCGTCAAGGGAACGCCGCTCGACCCGGACGGGCGCATCCAACGTGGTTGAACCCGCTCACGCGCCGCCTGCGGGCCTCCCCTGCTGCCGCAGCCACTTGAGGGCATCGTGCTCGTCCTCGAACACCTTCGTTGCAAAGGGCTGCTGGTGGTACAGGAAGTAGAGCTTGCTGGCGGTGTACAGTTCGGCACTGTCGGTGACCACGGCCAGCGCCTTCATGTGGCCCTTGGTGCGCTGCTCGCGGTACACGTCGGTGTTCATGAGGCCGGGATGGATCGCCATGCCGGCGGGGAAGATGCTGAGGATGCCGCAGGGCCCGTGATGCCCGCATAGTGCCTCCATCGCCTCGATGTTCTCCACCAGGGCCTCCTGACTGAACTGCGCCGTGTCGTGATAGCGCTGCTCGATGATGCCGGGCTCCAACAGCGACAGGGTGGCCGTGGTCGTGGTGCTGTGCTTCGGGGGCATGCTCGCGGGCGCCTGCGAAGATGCAGGCCAGGCGCCGATCCCACGGTCATCGCACGGTCGCCCGAACGCACGTTGTGACGGAACGTGTGGGATGGACCGTTCTACCGGTCTTCGGTCCCATCATCCACGATGGCCACCATCCGTCCATCGTGCCACACACGCATGAGCCCGGTGCCCTTCACGAAGTGGATGCGGCCCACAGCGCCGGCGTAGGTCTCCCTGGGATGCTCCTCGAGGCGCTCAAGCACCACATCGAACCGCACCTTGTCGTTGAGCTTGCGTGCCCGGGCGCTGCAGAGGGCATTGTGGGTGTCCACCATCACCTCCTTGGTGTGAAAGCCGGGCTTCACGAAGAAGAGCCTGGCGCGGGCGCCCACCGGCACCGCGAAGTTGAACCGGCCGTTCCGCAGCAGCACCGAGCGCAGGCACTGCTCCTCCTCGAGCTCCACCACCAGCACGGCATCCGCCAGGTCATCGCCATCGGCGAACAAGCGGCCAGTGATCGTCACCTCAACCGGAACGGACGGGTTGCCGTAGGCGGCCAGGCCGATCAGGGCAAGCAGGGCGGCCAGCAGGATGGCCGCGAGCGGGAGGTCGAAGCGCTTTTTCATGACAGGGAGAGGGTCGGTCACGACGCAAAGATCCCATGGCACAAGGGCCGCGACAATACCCACTAAGAGGGGTCCGGGCGGGTTCAGATCCAGCGGCGGTCGATGGCATACTTCACCAGACCGGCCGCACTGCGCACATTGAGCTTGGTCATCAGGTGCTTGCGGTGTGTCTTCACCGTCTCCTCACTGATGAAGAGGGCGGCCGCGATCTCGCCGTTGGTGCGCTCCAGCGCCACCAGGCGGATGATCTCCCGCTCGCGCTCGGTAAGTCCGATGTACTCCCCGTCCGGATGCTTGTTCGTGTAACGGTAGCCCGCCAACACGCTCCGTCCTGCCGCCTCGCTCAGGTAGCGCCCGCCTGACATCACGATACGCACGGCCTCCACCAGGTCCTCCGGCGGGGTACCCTTCACCAGGTAGCCGCGGGCGCCCTCGATGAGCATGCTGTTCACGTACTCCACCTCGGTGAGCATGGAATGCGCCAGCACCTTCAGGTCCGGGTGGGCCTTGCGGATGGCGCGCATGGTATCGATGCCGTCCTTCTCCGGCAACGATACCTCCAGGAGCACGAGGTCCACCGGCGTGCGGCCGAGGAGTTCCAGCAGGGCGTTCCCGTTGGTCGCATGCGCCACCACGTCCAGGTCCGCGGCATCCCGCAGCCACGCCTTCACGCCATCGGCGATGAGCGCCAGGGGGTCGGCCACAACGATGCGCACCGGTGAACGTGCGTTCGCCATGCCACGAATATCGGAGGTCCGGTCCGAACGGCGCCGGCCCTATCTTCACGGGGCATGCACCCCGACACGCTGGTCACCATCGCCACGTTCACGCACCCTCAGGAGGCGGCGGTGATCCGTGCCCGGCTGGAATGGGAGGGCATTCCCTGCCACCTGAAGGATGAGCATACCGTGCAGGTGCACCCGTTCTACTCCAATGCCATCGGCGGTGTGAAGCTGCAGGTGCGCGCCGGTGAGGCCGACCGCGCGCGGGCCCTGCTGGTGGAGGCCGACCTGGTGGCGGACGGCGAGGCGGGGGCGATGGAAGTGAACGAGGACCCCGATATGCCGAGGATGCCGCTCCTTGGTCCTGCCGCCGTGCGGAGGCTCGCGCTGGTGCTCGTGGGGCTGCTGCTGCTCCTCGTGATCCTGCTGATGTGAGATGGGAGCTGCGGACAGGTGCCCCCACTGCGGTTCGGACGACGTGCGGCGTGAACGCTGGTCGCGTCGTTGGGCGGCCATCACCATGGCCCTCGCGGGCTTCATGCTGCCGGTGCGCAGCCGCCGTTGGTACTGCTTCGCGTGCCGCGGTCACTTCACCGTTCAAGCGACAACGGAGGCACCGCCGCGCAAGGCTCAGTGAAGCCAGCCCTTCTCCAGCACCTCGCGGGCGTGGTAGGTGATGATGAGGTCGGCACCGGCGCGGGCGAAGGCGTGCAGGTTCTCCAGCGTCATCAGGCGCTCGTCCACGAGACCCGCCGCCGCTGCGGCCTTCACCATGCTGTACTCCGCGCTCACGTTGTAGCAGGCCAGCGGCAGGTCGGTGCGCTCGCGCAGGCGGGCGATGATGTCGAGGTAGGCCAGCGCGGGTTTCACCATCAGCACATCGGCGCCCTCCTGCTCATCGAGCAGCGCTTCGCGCATGGCCTCGCGACCGTTGCGCGCATCCATCTGGTAGCTGCGGCGGTCGCCGAAGCCCGGTGCCGATCCGGCGGCCTCCCGGAACGGACCATAGTAGGCGCTGGCGAACTTCACCGCATAGCTCATCAACGCGGTGTTCTTGAAGCCGTGGATGTCGAGCCCGTGCCGGATGGCGCCGATGCGTCCGTCCATCATGTCGCTCGGGGCCACCATGTCGGCGCCGGCGGTGGCATGCGCGAGGGCCATCTTCACCAGGCGGTCCACGCTCTCATCGTTGAGCACATGGTGGTCGTGCACCAGGCCGCAATGTCCGTGCGTGGTGTAGGCGCACAGGCACACATCGGTGATCACGTACAGGTCCTCGCCGAATGCCTTCTTCAGTTCGCGGATGGCGGTGGGCACCACGCTGCGCTCGCTCCACGCCGCATCGCCCTCCTCGCTCTTGGGCTCCTGCACACCGAACAGCAGCACCTTGTTCAGCCCCAGCTTCAGGCCCGCCTCGACATCCTTCAGAAGCATGTCCACGGTGAAGTGGTGGATGCCGGGCATGGCCGTGATGGGGTCCTTCATGCCCTCGCCCGGCTTCACGAAGTACGGCAGGATGAACTGCGCCGGATGCACGCGGGTCTCGGCCACGGCCTCGCGGATCACGGGGTTCTTGCGGGTGCGGCGGGGTCGGTGCAGCAGGTCCATGGCGGGTGCGGGTCAGGGGTTCGTGGCGAGCATGAGGACGGCATCGGCCAGGGCCATCTCCGTGCTTGCCCAGGGCAGCACGGCCTCCACACCCGCCAGCTCACGCACGCGCTGCGCCGTACTGGTGCCCATGGCCACCACGTGCGGCCAGCGTTCCAGCGGTTCCAGCGCATGCAGCGCGGTCGCGTGCTCGGGACTGGTGACGATGGCGATGTGCCCCTTCGGCACGTGCTCATTCCCCACCGGGCGCATGGCGTACACCGGCAGGTCGAGGGCGCGCCCCTCGGCCAGGGTGCGTTGCACGGTGC
>JBIJCH010000134.1:0-6246 GCA_044344815.1 Flavobacteriales bacterium
TGAAGCTGTCCCAGTAGTTCTGCTGCAGGATGTAGCCGCCGGTGAGCTCGTCGCCCGCATTGTCCTGCGGGGTGAGCGTGGCGATGTCGACCCGGCCGTTGTCGCGCTTGATCTTCTCGCCGAAGAGATAGATGCCCTTGTAAGCGCTATCGATGAGCACTTCGCAAAGGTGGGTGCGCGGCGCGTACTGGCCCATGTCGGTGAAGAGGCGGAACGCGAGCTGGTTGCGGATGAGCGACCGGTCGTTGTAGTTGCTCAGCAGCACCCAGTCGTTCTCGGCCGGCATGCCCAGCAACGACACGTTGAGGTTGCCCCCGAGGGAGTCGCGCGTCTCCACCGCATAGGGCCGCTGCGGGTAGTCGTATGAGGACGCCCCGCGCCGTTCGATGCCGATGTGCCCGCTGTACACGTTGGCGGGATCGGTGAGGTAGGTGATCGCGCCCGGACCGTTGTACTTGATCTCCATGAGCGCGTCGATCTTCGGCTCATCGGGGATCTCCTGCCCCAGCGTGTTGATGAGCACGATGGGGATCTCGGAGCTGTCGAGCTGCACCGTGCCCGGGTCGGCCACGCACAGCTCGAAGGCCCCTGTGCCGCCCCCGTAGCCGAAGGCCTGGATCCACAGCGTGTCACCCACGGTGAGCTCGCCGGCCAGCAGCATGGAGAAGTAGTCAGGCCCGCTGTCGTCGTCACAACCCACCAGCGTACGGTTGAAACAGTCGGGGCCGACCCACAGGGCGATGCCGGTGTCATTGAGCCCACCGGTGTTGGCGGTGCTCACCACCACATTGCCCGAGGCGGGCACCGGCATGGTGTACCACACATCGCCCCCCTGGTAGTTGGCGCAACCGGGGTTGATGCCGGTGCCGAGCGCCGTGCTGTTGTCGGTGTTCGCGCAGGTGGCCGTGTCGATGGGGATGGCCGTGCAGGGCACACTGCCGGGCGGAGGCACCACCGAGCAATCGCCCGTGCCCGTGAACACGGAGCCGGTGCCGGGCGTGGGCCCATCGGCGAAGACCACGTTGCCCCATTGGTCATAGAGCACGTAGGTGTTCTCGTTCTCCCAGTCAAGCGGGGTGTAGATGAGCTCCAGCGCATCGCCGGTGCACACGGTGAAGGTCTCGGTGCTGCCGCTGCCCACCGCGGTGAAGGTGCCGATGGATGCACCGTTCACCAGCACCTGCAGGGTGCCGCCGTTCCAGCCATCGCCGTAGCTGTCGGCCATCTGCAGGATGTGGGTGCAGCATTGGGCACGGGCGGCGAGGCCGAGGCCCAGGACGAAAGCGGTGAGAAGGGACCGGTGGAGCAGGTTCAACATGCGTGGGATGCAGCGTGCAAGTTGCGAGATCCGGGACAGCCGTCCGCAGGGCCGCGGAGCCTCCCTTACCCGGATACCCGTAGCTTTCCGTGATCGATGTGTGGTCGCTCGGGGCGTGCCCGGTGCCCCTGTCCACCGAACACCACGCCCATGTGCTTCTCCGCCTCCGCCAGCTTCGCCGCCAGTGCACTGCTCACCGGGGCGGGCGCATATGCATTGAAGGTGACCCGGCTGCCCGAGGAGCGGGCCTTCGCCGCGGTGCCCCTGCTCTTCGCCGTGCAGCAGGCCACCGAGGGCGTGCTATGGTCCCTGCTGGAGGGAGTCGGGCCTGCCGGAGATGTGATCGCCACCGCACGCGCATACCTGCTCTTCGCACAGGTGCTGTGGCCGGTGTGGGTGCCCTTCGCCGTGATGCGCCTGGAGGACGATCCGCGGCGCAAGCGCCTGCTTGGGGTCACCCTCGTGGCCGGCATCCTGTGCGGTGCGATGCTGGGCTGGGCCCTGTTCGCCGCACCGCCGGTGGCCGCCATCGACCACCACCATGTCCACTACACCGTGCAGCATGTGCCCTTTGGGGAAGTGGTCGCCGATGCGCTGTACGGGATCTCCACCTTGCTGCCCCTCTTCATCGTCGGAAGGCCTCATTTCCGGTTCCTGGGCCTGGCCCTGGTGGTCTCCTACGCGGTCGCGCGCCTGGCCTTCGCAGGTAACGTGGTCTCGGTATGGTGCTACTTCGCCGCAGTGATCAGCCTGGGCATCATCCTGCTGCTGCGGCGCGCCGAGGTGCGGCAGCCCGCCTGAGAAGCGCACGCGTCACACACGCATTCCCGGCCTGGAAACGGATGTCCTGGCCGTGTTAGTGCTTCACCACGCGCACGCCCGCCGCGGCATCATCCGTGCGCAGCAGGTAGGCACCCGGCGGCAGCGCATTGAGGTCGAGGGAGTTCAGGCCCGACACCAGGCGACCGGTGAGCACCACCTGTCCCATGGCATTGTGCAACGTGTACGTACAACCAGCACCGCTCCGCTCCACCTGCACAGCATCTGCGGTGGGGTTCGGGAACACGTTGAGCGCGGGGTGCACATGCTCCTCGTCGATGCCCACGAGCTGGTCGTACACGCAGCGGCAGGACAACCCGGCCTCCTTCATGACCGCTCCATTGTCGATCCCACCCCAATCATGATGAAGATGCCATGTCCATGCGGTGATGGACTGCTGTTCGGTCGCAGTCCAGAAGAAACCGTCCGTCGGCATGTTGATGAAGCTCCCGCCATCGGTCCTCGACCCTCCTGGAAGTCCGCTGAACCCACTGGCATTGGTGGCGTCGGCGTTCGGTGGCGCCCACAATGGTGATACCGCTTTCAACGGACCGCCGGCGACCGAAATACCGCCGAAAAGGCCGATGACCGTTCCGATCTCCTGGTTGGTGGGAATGTGCCAACCGCTCGGGCACAGGCCCCGGGGATCGGCCACCGTGAACCAGTTGTAGAGCTTCCCGAACACCGAGTCGTTGGAAGGCAGGTTATCGTAGGCGCACCAAGCCCCGGTGGTCTGAAGGTACCATGCGTAGGGCACATGCGGTATGCTGTCGCCGTTGGCGTAACGGACCACGGTCAGGTTCTGTGCTGTCCAGCACTGCCCACCGATCTGCACCACAGGATAGGTGTTGCCATCGATGTCCGTGACCGTGGCCGGGCATCCCCCTTGGGCCCGGCCTGGCGTGGAAAGAACGGTGGCGAGCAGGAGGACCGCGGTGTAGCGTGCGACCATGGGTGTGGCGTTGTTCCTCAAAGCTCACGCTTCAGCGTGTATCGGGCCATGACCGATGTCACGACCGGCACCGGAGCGCGGGGGAAGAGCGTGCGCCCCCTTACGCCCCCAGCACCACCCGAACCGAGAGCACGGCACCGACCGGGGTGATGGGCGTGAACAGGAGCGTCTCGCGAAGGTCCAGCGCGAGGAGGTCGCCCACGGTGCTGGGTGCGAAGAGGGCGAATATGCCCAAGATCACCCAGCGGCCGAATGCCGGGTGTGCGCGCAGGATGAGACCGATACGCGCAAGAACAAGCGCTGTGAAGAGGAGCAGGAAGCCGATGTTCACCAGCGCACCGACAGTGCGCTGCTCCGCATACGCCAGCCGACCGGCCAACACCATCTCCGCGGGGATGAGGCCCGCGAGCAAGGCGAGATGGGGAACGAGGGCCGGGAGAACGAGCACGAGCAGCGTGCAAGCGGCCGTTTGGAAGCGGAGCATGGCGTACCTCTTCAACGGTGGTGTTCCTCGCTGATCTTCCGGCCCGGACGTGTCATGTGCCTTTTCCTCATCGCGCGTGCAACGACCCGTACCCGCTTCATGCACCAAGGTTCGGACCTTTTCCCTTTCAAGGTGAACAGGAGCGTATACGTACCGTTCTTCCCGGGCTCATCCTCATACCCTATTGGCTCGCCGCCCAGCACCGCGGCTACGACTTCGCCGCCGTCATCGTGGTACACCCTCATCGCTTGAACAGCGCCGTGGTCGAGCCCCGCCTGCGCATCACCCTGCTCGACACCAACAACCTGCCGGCCATGATCAATGGGCAGGAATGAAACCGGTTCCGGCCGGACGACGGGCGCAGTGTGTTACCCGACCGCACCTGGCAACCGCACTTCGATCGGTACAAGGGGCATGAATTCCCGTTCGCGGGCGATAATTACATCCTGGTGGTCCCGGCCAGGCTGGACCACACGGGTTACGCCTTCCTGGTGCAGGATGAACGCAAGGGAGGCCTGGGTGAACTGCGGCGCACGGTGGTTCCCATCACCAACAACGATGTGTACCCGCTGTGCGGCCGGTATGATGAGGAGGTCCATCCTCCGCTGGAAGGAAGACCGAACTTCGCACCGGTGGACATCACCCTGTTTCCGCGATGAAGGCCCTGTTCCTCCTGTGTGCGTGTGTGCTTCGGCTTACAGTGGCCGCACAGCCCGACTTCAACCGCAACTACTGCGGCTTCGCGCCCAATGACAGCATCGATATCACGAACGATGGGATACCGGACCTTGTGGTGCTGGGCTTCCGCACCGGCACCGATGACGAGCCCAGCAGTTCAGGAAACTGCCATCTCCATGTGATGAACCTGCCGGCCACCAGCCTACTGAACTCCCGCGATGAGCAAGGCCGGTGGCGGTTGAAGGCATGCAGCAAGGGCGATGGCATTCGAGCCGTGCCCACCCGACCACAGGACGACCTTCAGATCCCCCTGGTGAACTACACGGATGGTTCCATCCCAGTGGCCTATTGGGGGTATGGCGGTCAGGCGGAACAGTTCACCGCGACACCCAACCTCAGCGACCAGTATTACGTGTTCCGAACCATGGCGAACGGTCGCACATGGCACGGATCATTCACCATTGAGCCACCTGTGGATCTCGATCAGGTGAAGGTCCGTGTGAGTGTGTTGTTGCCGTCCGATCAACCCTTCGTGATCCGATGAGGTGCGGTCCTCTCCTGGTGGCATTGACTTTGGCGCATCCCGGCCATGCGCAGCAGCACGTGATCCCCGGCCCGCCGCCCGATGAATACGTGGACGTGACCGGTGATGGCATCGCGGACCTCCTTATCACCACCAGAACGATCCACATCGCCGATCCTGAGCAACCCGGCTATTTGGGCAAGCATCTGTTGGGTGTGCGCACGCTCAGCGGCAACGCCATCCTGATGTGGAACACACCCAGCAACTTGCGCTGGTACACACTGGAGGACAGCGCACGACTGGATACCGGCCTGCTCGCCGCACGCATACACTTCAAGCAGCTTAGCTGGACCGACGAGGACCACCCCACGGAGTTCTGGCTGCTGGAGCGTCCGTTCGGCCCGGCGATCACCACCGACCAGGACGGCTGGTATGGTACGGGCGATCATCACGAAGGGCACACGCTGGTGCTGCGCAGCGCGAACCACCGCGGCACGAGCGTCGCGGCCTTCGCGTTCGAGCTTCCCTTTCCCTATGGCCGCGTGGTGGTCAGGACGAAGTATGTGGTGCGTGTACCGAACGGCTATGGTGAGGAAGGCGACCTCATCGTGCTGAAGCGCGAACCCGAGGAACCGCCCTTCGACTTCGGGCATGAAGGGAACGAACCCCAGGTGATGGTGCCCCCGGGCATTCCTCCGGATGAGCCCATCGACCTGACCTCGGACGACATTCCGGACCTGGTGATCACCGGGGCGAACGCGCCGTACCACGCATCGGCTCCTCCCCTCGGCACCTACCACCGCGGTGTGCGCATGCTGCCCGGCGCCGCGCTGCTGATGGAGCGGTCAGCGGACGGCAGCTACCTGCCCTTCCTGCTGCGTGAGGGCCAGGAACTGGGGCCTACCGAACTGGCCATGGGCCTGGGCACCGATCGCTTCCGCTGGGCCGAGCCGCCGCGCTGGCGGGTATTCATCGAGGTGTTGACACAGCGGTACGGGTCATTGCGCACCGCAGATGAACCCATAGGCTGGCTTCCAGCGAGTGAGCCGCTTCCGGAGAACTTCGTGTTCCGTGGCACCCAGTACGGCCGGCCCATGATGGGCTGCTTCGAGGTCAGCCATACCATGCCAGGTGGCGAGCTGGGAGTGCGGCTGCTGGGCCTCGTGGGTGAAGGCGAGGTGCTTAGCACGGACTGAGCGTGCGATCTTCGCGCCCCATGACCGACCTCGAGCTTTCACGCGCCCTGCGCCAGCTGCGCCGCACCGTGGACATGCTGCAGACGGAGCTACGCCATGGTCACTTGGATGAAGGGCTGGTCGACGGCATCGAGGCGCACATGGAACGTGGCATCTCCTCGGACGAACGCTGTTCGGGCCTTCGCGCATTCGTGGATGCGCTTCGCGAGAGCACCATGACACCGCGCGCCGAACTGATGAGCGACACCATCCGCGCCTGTGAGAAGCTCAAGGACG
>JBIJCH010000262.1:0-4011 GCA_044344815.1 Flavobacteriales bacterium
TCTGTGCCGTTGAGTCCTGTCCCGAGCGCAAGGCCCCCCGCAAGGAACGCCTGGCCTGGTCATTGGACACGGCCATGACCAACCAGAAGCACACCCTGCGAAAAGTCAGCTCGTGATGTGACATCCGTCACAGAACGCCCCACCTTGCCCATTGCACCTTTGTACCGCGGGGTGCATCGCATCCTGTTCAAGGAAAGCAGCTGGCCGGAAGGCCGGTGTGTTTGGTGTCAGGAAGGGCCTCGAAAGGGGCCCTTTCCTGTTGTTGGTGGTGGACCGGACTTCCCTCGCCGAGCCTCGGGATGAACTTCTCGCCGGTGGCCGGCGCAAGGCGCCGACGGCAGTGCTGCGCACTACCCCACCACCCCGAAAAGAAAAAGCCCCTCAACGGGGCTTCTTCATTTCAGGGTGGTAGACCGGGCTCGAACCGGCGACCTTCGGAACCACAATCCGACGCTCTAACCAACTGAGCTACAACCACCATGTTCATCCGCCGAAGCACGAAGTGCGAAGGAGGATGTCGGCTGCGTTCCCGCAACCGGCCTGCAAATATACGCGTCGGTGCAACACAATGAGGTCGGTTTACTTTGCAACGCCCTGATGCACGTCCTCGCCCTGCCCAAATGGTACCCCGGCCGCCACGACCCGCAGCTGGGCGACTTCATCCGCAAGCAGGTGCTGGCCACGGCCCGGAAGGTGCGCATGAGCGTGCTGTTCGTGGTGCCGCTGGAAGGGCTCCGGGATCTCCATGAACAGGAGCTCGACGACCACGACGGCGCCTGGGAACTGCGCTGCTACTATCGTCCCGACCGGTCCGCCTTCGCCCCGCGCCGCAAGCTGTTGAACTACCTCCGCTACCGGAAGGCCACCCGCCTGGGCCTGGAGCGGCTGGTGCGCGAACGGGGCCGTCCCGACCTGGTGCACGTGCACATCCTGCTACGCCCGGCCCTGCTGGCCATGCAGCTCAAGCGCCGCTTCGGCACGCCCTACGTGGTGAGCGAACAGAGCAGCGAGTACCTCGATGGCCGTTACGCGGGCAAGGGCCGGGGAAGCAAGCACCTGCACCGGCGCGTGTTCGGGCAGGCCGCGGCGGTCACCGCCGTAAGCGCCTGGCTGGGCGATGGATTGGTGAAGCACGGATTGTGCGCACGCTACGATGTGGTGCCCAACGTGGTGCCCGGGCTCGACCGTCCGCTTCCTCCGCCGGGCCCGGCACATGCCTTCATGGTGGTGGCCGATCTGGTGGACCGCACGAAGAACGTGAGCGGCGTGATACGGGCGCTGGCCAGGGTGCGGCAGCAGGTCCCTGGTATCAGCCTCGACGTGATCGGCGACGGTCCGGACCGCCGAATGCTGGAGGACCTGGTGGCCGAGCATGGTCTCCTGGATGCGGTACGGTTCCATGGCCGCGTGGCCAATGAAGAGGTGCTGCGCCTGATGGCCGGTACGGGGTCGGTGATCATCAACAGCAACGTGGAGACCTTCAGCGTGGTGACGGGCGAGGCGCTCGCCAGCGGGAAGCCGGTGATCGCCACGCGCTGCGGTGGTCCCACCGCCTTCATCACGCCGGCGAACGGGATCCTGGTGGACGTGGGTTCCGACGAGCAGCTCGCCGCCGCCATGCACCAGCTCACCCAGCACCACGAGCGCTACGAACCGGCGGCCGTGCGGGCCAGTGTGAGCGACCGTTTCAGTCCGGAGGCCGTGGGCGGTGCGTTCCTCCGCATCTACGAAAAGGTCCTTGCGCATGGCCGCTGAACTGCGCGTGGGCATCCTGTGCAACGGCACCCGCTTCCAGCGGTGGCAGGCCGAGTGCATCCGGCGGGTGATGGCCGTACCAGGGGTGACGATCACCGGCCTGGTGATCGATGAGGCCGCCCCCGCCGCTCGTTCCCTGCGGCGCACCCGGCTCTACCAGGCCTACCGGCACCGCTGGTTCAAGCCGGCGGCCATGGACACCGTCGATCTCGCCGCCGAGCTCGCAGGGCTGCCGCGCGTGGGGTGCACGGCCGGCGGATCCGCGACCATTCGGACCTTCTCGCACGAGGAACTGGGCCGCATCCGCGGCCTGCGGCCCGATGTGCTGCTGCGATTCGGGTTCGGCATCATCCGCGGCGACCTGCTCACCCTGCCCACGCACGGGGTGTGGAGCTTCCACCATGGAGACGAGGAGAAGTACCGCGGCGGTCCGCCCGGTTTTTGGGAGATCATGCACGGCGATCCGGTGACGGGTGCCATCCTGCAGCGGCTCACGGACAAGCTTGATGGCGGCCTGGTGCTGCGCAAGGGCTGGTTCCAGACCATCGACCACTCCCTCGTGGAAACAGTGGACACCGTGCTGATGCACAGCGCGCCCTGGGCGGCCGAGGTGTGCCGATCGCTCTTGCATGGCGACGTTGATGCCGCCAGGGGCGTGCCCAGCGCCACCAAGGCGCCCATCCACCGGTATCCGGACAACCTGACCTTCCTGCGCTTCCTGGCCCGCCAGGCCCGAAACAAGGTGCGGTTCCATCGCGCGCAGCTCAAGCGCCATGAGGAATGGAACGTGGGCGTGCTCTACCAACCCATCCATCAGCTCCTGGAGGAGCGGCCCAGCCTGAACATCCAGTGGCTGCCCGCCCCATCGCCCGGCGCGTTCCGGGCCGACCCTTTCGGCTACCACGGCCCCGACGGGCAGCTGTTCATGCTGTACGAACGCTACGACCGCGCTTCGGGCAAGGGCGACCTGCACCGCCTGCGACCCAAGCGGGACAACGTGATCAAGCGATCGCGACCGATGCTCACGCTGCCCACCCACCTCTCCTACCCCTACGTGGTGAACACGGTGGATCAGCAGGGAGCCCCGGTGGTGTACGTGATCCCCGAGAACGCCGCCTCGGGTGGCGTGGACCTTTACCGCGTGAGCTCGGACAACGAAGGGCTTGAACACGAAAACCGCCTGCTGGACGTGCCGCTCTACGACCCCACCGTGTTCCAGCACGAGGGGCGCTGGTGGATGATGGGCACCGTGGCCCCCCTGACCAACGTGCACCTGATGGCGTACCATGCTCCCGCGCTCACCGGCCCCTGGACCGCCCATGCGGGCAATCCCATCAAAACAGACATCCGCTCGGCGCGCCCGGCCGGGACACCGTTCGTGCACGACGGCGTGCTTTACAGGCCAGGGCAGGACAGCAGCAGCACCTATGGCCACCGTGTGGTGATCCATCGCGTCGTGCGCCTCACCCCGGAGGCCTTTGAGGAGGAGGCTGTGCGAACGGTGGGCCCCGTGCGCGGTTGCGCCTGGAGCAAAGGCATGCACACCATCAGTGCGGTGGGCGACATCACCCTGGTGGACGGAAAGCGCTACGTTCACTCACCGGTGCAGGAGCGGCGTGTGCGCCGGCAGAAGCTCGAACGCCTGAAACAACGGAGCGCATGATCCTGCGTCAGGTCACAGGGACCTTGGTCACCCGGGTGTGGACGGCCCTGGCCGGCATGCTTGTGGTGATGCTCGCCGGGCACCACCTGGGCGCGCAGGGACTGGGCGAGATCGGGCTGATCGTGCTCGGCCTCAGCCTCATCATGCTCCCGGCCAACATGGCCTGCGGCGGTGCCTTGGTGTACCTCGCGCCACGCTATCCCCGCGCAGCCCTGCTGCGGCAGGCCTACCTCTGGTCCATCGCCACGGCGGTGCTCGCCATGCCCGTGTTGTGGTGGACCGGCATGGTGCCGCGCACCTATGCACTGCATGTCGCGGCGCTGGCCTTACTGCAGGCGCTGTTCACCGCGCACTTCAGCCTGCTCCTGGGCCAGCAGCGCATCAAGGCGATGAACGCCATCGCGGCGCTCCAGTCGCTCGCCCAACTGGTCCTGTTCACCACCCTGGTGCTGGCGCTCGGCCACACCACGGCCATGGCGTACGTGCTCTCGTGCTACGGGTCCTTCTCCCTCTCGGTGCTGCTGAGCGCCTGGGTGGTGCACCGCGCCAGCGCACGGACACCGCCCCTGCCGGCGGAGGGTCCGTTGCTGCGG
>JBIJCH010000136.1:0-6152 GCA_044344815.1 Flavobacteriales bacterium
GCATCCCCTTGTGCATGCGGTAACCATCGGCCACCCGTGCCGTTGAAAGGGGAGAACACAATTGAACCATGGAACATCACCGCGTCCTTTCCGGTCTCCTTTCCCTGGTGGCGCTGCTCGGCTCCGCCACGCTCCAGGGCCAGTTCGGACCGTCCTTTCCCATGTACGTGGAAGGCCCACGCACGGGCGAGCTCGTGGACATGGACGGCGACGGCGACCTGGACCTGCTGCTGGGCACGCGCGGAGGTCCCCTCGTGTTCACCAATCCCGATGGTTCGGGTTCCTTCCTGCTGCCGGAGGTGCAATGCAGCGAGGAGCATGTGATCGCGCACGGTGCCGACCTCGATAGCGACGGGCTGGCCGACATCATCGGCAGCAAGCAGGGCAGCCTGGCAGGCATCCATGTGTTCCGCAACGACCTGCAGGACGGCCCCCAGGTGATCGACACCGTGTCGAACACCCTGCGCGCGGCGGCCATCACCAGCGCCGACCTCGACGGTGACGATGATCTCGACGTTGTGTTCGCGCTCACCAACGGCCAGCTGGCCGTGGCGCTGAACACCGATGGCCATGGCGACCTCGGCACCCTCGACGTGATCGGCAGCAGCACGGGCTGCACCGACCTGCGCATGCTCGACGTGGACGGCGATGGCCTCCTGGACATCGCATGGGCCAACGCGGTGGCCGGCACCCTCACGGCCTTGCCTCGGCTCGCGGGCGGCTGGGATGCCCCGGTGACGCTTTCCAACGATGGGCCCGCCTGCCTGGCCGACCTCAACGGCGATGGGCTGCTCGACGTGGCCTGCGTCACGTCCGACAGCACCGTGCAGTGGCGCCAGGGCCTCGGTGGGTGGTCGGGCTTCGGTGCCCTGCAGCCCGTGGCCGGATGTGCTTCGCGCCCGTCCGCCATCGAGGCCGGCGACATCGATGCCGACGGTGACATCGACCTGGTGTGGGCCCTCGACCAGCCCGCAGTGATCCAATGCGCCGCGAACACCAACGGCACCGGCTCCTTCGGGCCCGTGCAGGACCTCGCCTTCACGGCCGGTGCCACTACCGACCTGCTCCTCGGTCCCATCAACGGCGATGCCTCCGTGGACCTGCTCCAGCTCAGCACCGGCGGCAACCAGGTGCTCTGGCTCGCGGGCCTGGTGGTGCCCGGTGGCCGGATCGTGGGCCGCGTGTTCAACGACCGCAACGGCGACGGGGTCTTCAACGGCACCGACCACGGCCTGGCCAACGTGTTGGTGACCGTGGACGGCAGCCACACCACCTGGACCAACGCCGCCGGCCTCTACTGGTTCGACCTCGATGCCGGCACCTACACGGTGGAAACGCCCCTCGACCCGCTCTGGAACCCCACTTCGCCCTCGCAGGTGAGCGCCCCGGTGACCATGATGGCCACCACCACCGGCATCGACTTCGGCTGGGAGGCGAACGGCAGCTATCCTTCCGTGAGCGTGCAGTACACCGGCTCCGAGGCCGTCTGCTCCTACCTGGCCCGCAGCTGGGTGCAGGTGGCCAACCAGGGCAATCAGGTGGGCGACATCCGCCTGGTGCTCGCCCTCGACCCGCTGGCGCCGCTCGCGGGCGCCGAGCCGCAGCCCGATTCCATCAATGGCGGCAACGCCTACTGGACCTTCCGGCAGGTGGTGCCCGGCCAGGCGCGCGCCATCACCCTCGGGGCCCTCATGCCCGATGTATCGCACATGGGCGACACGCTCCACAACGTGGCCGATGCCGCCCTGCTCATCGCCGGCAGTACAGTGGCCACGGCACAGGCCACCTTCGATCCGCTGCTGCTGAGCTCCTACGACCCCAACGACAAGCTGGTGATGCCCGCAGGAGCCGGCCCCGACCACCTCACCGCCTTCGGCGAGCGCATGGTCTACACCATCCGCTTCCAGAACACCGGCAACTTCAGGGCCGGGAACGTGGTGCTCGTGGACACGCTCGACACCGGCCTCGACCTCTCCTCGCTCGAGGTGCTGGCCATGAGCCATGTGGGCCGCGCCGAGCTGCACGACGGGGTGCTGCGCTTCATCTTCGAGCGTATCATGCTGCCCGACAGCACCAGCGACCCGCTCGGAAGCCAGGGCTTCGTGCGCTTCGCCCTGCACCAGCAGGAGGGGCTTCCCGAGGGCCGTGTGCTCGCCAACACCGCGCACATCTTCTTCGACCTGAACCCCGCCATCGTCACCAACACCGTGTTCAACACGCTCACCGCAGGCCTGGTCGGGATCGACGACGCCATCGCCGATCCCATCGGCCCCGTGCGGCTGGTGCCGAACCCCGCCATGGCCGAGACCGAGCTGGTGCTCGATGAGCCGCCCGCCAAAGCCTATCAGGTGTTCCTGATGGACGCCGCCGGCAGGGCCGTGCGTTTCTGGCAGGCGGGCGCCGGCACCGCGCGCGTGCGCATGCCGCTGCCCGGACTGGAGCAGGGCGTGTACGTGGCCCGTGTGCGCACCATGGACGGCGGCTACGACCGCGCCGTGCGCCTGGTGGTGGGCCGCTGACGAACTGCGCCTTCCACCCCGAGGCCGAAGAGCGCGATATCGTACTTCACCGGATCCAACGGGTCGAGCTTGCGGAGCTGCTCCGTGAGCTCGACCACGCTTTTCCAGTCGTCCTGCCCGCGCTGCAAGAGGCCAAGCTCGCGCGCCACGCGGCCGGTGTGCACGTCCAGCGGCACCATCAGGTCCGCAGGGGTGATGCGCGTCCACAGGCCCAGGTCCACGCCCCGGTCGTCCGGCCGCACCATCCACCGCAGGTACATGTTGAGGCGCTTGGCATTGCTGCCCTTCGAGGGGTCGGCCACGTGCTTCTCCGTGCGCGCCTCGTGCCGCGGTTCGAAGAAGCGGCGCTTGAACCGGGCGATCGCGTCGCCCATGTCGCCCACACGGCCATCCTCCAGGAACGCGGCTTCCAACCCGCCATGCTCGGTATGCACGTGGCGCAGCCCGCGCACGAAATGCCGCAGGTCGGTGCCGTTGAAGGTTCGGTGCACGAAGCCGTCGAGCCGCTTCAGCTCGGCGGGGGAGGCATTGAGCACGAAGTCGTGCGGGGCCTCGTCCATCAGCCGCACCAGTTTCCACGCGTTGGCGATGATGGTCTTCCGCTGGCCCCACGCGATGGTGGCCGTGAGCAGGCCGATCACCTCCGCATCGGCGCGGTGTGGGAACGAACGCGGCACCTGCAGCGGGTCATCCGCGATGAACGACGGCCGGGCCAGCCGGTCGTACGCCTCGTCCAGCAGGTCCTTCAGGTCGTTGGTGCGCAGCTTCCGGGCCATGCCGCAAAGCAACGCTGCCAACAGATAGCTTTGGAAAAAGCCCGCTTCCCATGCCCCGCTGCTCCTTCCTCCTGCTCGCCACCGGCCTGGTGCTGAGCGCGTCTGCCCAGACCTTCTGCAGCCCGCAAGGCAACGTGGTGCTCTTCAGCAACTACGACGGCGGCCCGCTCACCATCAACGTGGACCAGAACATCCCCGACCTCTTCATCGGGGTGGTGAGCTACGAGTTCTGCAAGATCACCGTGACCGGACCCTTCGCGGGCAATGTGACGCAGCTGGTGTACGCCGGCTTCAACGGCGACAACGACCACTGCAACGTGGGCCAGCCGCTCACCACCACGTTGAACGGTGTGCCCGCGGCCCTCACGAGCATCCAGTTCGCCCCGGCCGCCACCTTCCCCAACAACAACGGCTACGGCAGCATGATCTGCGCCTACGATTGTGACGTGGCCTCGGACCAGGGCGGCTGCAACACCGCCGACCAGGTGGCGCACTATTTCCTGTACACCTACGGCGGCATCCTGCGCTCGCACCGCACCCAGTACGGTTGCTGGCAGGGCGTGCAGAACCTCTCCGCCGGCGGCAACTGCTGCGAGGATCCGCTGTCCACCGGGATCGCCCAGCCGGGCACGCACGGCCCCCAGGCGCTCCAGGTGGACCGCGATGGCGAGGTGCTGACCGTTCACACCGATCGGGCGCTGGTGGTCCTGGATGCCGCCGGTCGCACGGTGCGTTCGCTCGAGGCAGCGCCGCAAGGCCGTAAGCGCTTCGATACCGCCGGACTTCCGATGGGCACCTACGTGATGCGGGAGCAGGAGGGGAGCGGCTATGCCCGCTTCATCGTGGCCCGGTAGCGGGCCGGCGTCCGGTGGCTCAACCGTGCAGGTGGGCCTGGACGTTCATTACCACCAGGACCGAGTACAGCACCGCGAAGAACCCGAACAGCAGGTTCATGCCGTAGCCGCCCCACTTGAACAAGGCTCCCGGCGGGATCGTGTACATGGGGTAGTACGCGAACTGTGTGATCACCTTGCCCACCCAGTAGGCCGCGATAAGCCCGGTGAGCGCAATGGCCAACGGGCTGCCGTTCTTCAGGTCATCGGGCAGCAGGATCGCGATGAGGCCGAAGGCGAAGTTGAGCCCGACGATGTAGCGTCCGTAGGTCTTGGCGATCTCCTGGTTCAAGGGCTTCAGCCTCCGTACATCCGTGTACCAGTCGAACACCCGGTGCCGGATGTACGGGTACACCAGCGCGGTGAAGATCTGGCCGGCGCCGCCGGCGATGATGAGCGCGTTGGGGACCTGCATGCGTGTGCCGTGATGGGTCACTGCCCGAAGCTCGGCATCTCCGTCACCTCATACCCGTCGAGGCTGAAGACGCTCTCGTCCACCGTGCCCACCACCACGTCCTTGATGTAGCAGTGCATGGTGTCCTTGCCGTTGGCGTCGACCCATTCGAACTCGAGCGGGAAGCCCTGCAGCTCGCTCATGCGCTTGCTCATCCCCGGGTCGCCGGTCTTCACGTTGCGCAGCATGTCGCCGAAGGGCGCGGGCAGGTCCTTGGCCACCCAGCCGGTCCACGTGCCGTCGGTGCTCGTGCTCACCACCTTCACGCAGGTGTGGCCATCGATCACCTTGGTCTCGTCGGTCACCTTCACCTCCGGCTCGGGGTGCTTGCCATCGTCCTTCACCACGATGTTCTTCTTGCGGCTCTTCATCGCGGTCCTCCGCCCCTTGTCATCGGTCATCAGCATGTACTGCCACTTGCCTATCAGGTCGGTGAGCATCTTCATGTCCTGGCCCTTGTTGTCGGGCAGCTCGGTCTTCATCAGGGTCATCTCGGCGCTGCTCCAGTAGCGCAGGGTGGTGGGGCTGTTCTTCTCCTCCTTGCCGTTCTTGAACAGGTGGTTCTCCATGCGGAAGCTGCCGATGAAGCTGTTGGGCACGAAGGGCGACTTGTCGTCCTCCACGCTCACGTTCTGCCCGCCACCGGCCTTGGGCACCATGTTGCCGATGTTGATCTGGGCGGTGGCGGTGAGGGTGGCCACCAGGGCAAGGGTGAGTAACAACGCCTTCGCGTGGAGCTTCGGCGCTTGAAGAGGCGGGCGCATGGGTCGTGGGGTTGTTGACCCGAAGTTAGGTGCACCGCCCGATCGGGTCGTTCGCCATGGCTCAGCGCGGCGGTGCCGGTGGTGGAGGAACGGCGATGGGCACCTCCTCTTGGATGGGAACGGGAGGTCCGGGCTCTTCGCCTTCCTGGACCTCGGTCCCGGTCCCGTTCATCATATCCTCGATGGTGATCACCTTCGGCTGGACCTCCTCGACCTCATCGTGCGTTCGCCGACGGGCCGCGCGCAGCCGCTCATCGCGCACGATGCACGTGCTCAGGTCGACCACCGGAGGCTTCGCCTTGCCGGGTCTGTAGCTGGTGAGCTGCGTGCCCATCACGGCCATCGGCATCGGCCTGTCCGCCACACCGAAGAACATCAGGTCCTTGAACTGCTGGCCGATGCGCTGCACCAGCCAGTTCCGCATGTCGAAGACGGGGTTCACCACGCTGTCCTGCGGGAACCAGAAGAAGTGGAGGAAGCGCTCCTGAGCGGTGTGCAGTTCGCACTTGCGTCCGATGATGTTCCGGTACTGCCCTTGCGGGGTGAACTCCAGTTCCAGCCCGCGCCCGAACTCGGTGAGCCCGACGGTCTCCAGCGAGGCGATCTCCACCTTCGGGATCACGTGGCCGTGTCCCTCATTGCGCGAGACCATCACCACGTCGGCATCGAGGTCCACGGCGTAGAAGATGGTGCCCTCGTCCTCCGGGTCGTTCAGTTGCAGCACGGCGCGCCGCGCATCGGCCCAG
>JBIJCH010000137.1:0-6073 GCA_044344815.1 Flavobacteriales bacterium
CCCGAAGAGGACGGAGGCGAAGAGGAAGGCCTTGACGATCCGGTTGTCGTAATGGAATCGTTCGAGCATGGGGATCACTTGGTTTCGGAGGGGGGTGTGGGACGCAGGTCGTTGTCGGCTAGCATGCGCACGGCGGGCGAACGGTCATCCTCGAACTGCCCTGTGCGCACAGCCCAGAGGAACGCCGCCAGGAACAGGCCCGCCACGATGGTGCTGGCCGTGATCAGAAGGAAGATGACGTTCATGGTACCGGGTGAAAAGCGCCCAAAGCTGACCGTTCCATGACGATGGCATCCTGATGTACCTCAGCGCCTTTCATGACTTTCGTCAGGCTTTTTTTGAAAGACCCGCCCGGTGTGCCGCTGACCAGATTGCCAGCGTGACGAAGCCCACCACCGAAACGGAGCTCAGCGGCATGAGGATCGCGGCGACCAGTGGCGTGAGGTGGCCGCTCACCGCGAAGGACACGCCGGTGATGTTGTACAGCAGCGAGATGCCCAGGCTGGCGAACACGATCCGACGCGCGCGCCGGGTGAGCTTCATCATGGCCGGGAGGCGGGACAGGGCGCCCGCATCGAGGATGGCATCGCTGGCCGGTGTGAGGGCGGCGCTGGTCTCGCTCACCGTCACGCCGATGTCGCTCTGGCGCAGGGCACCGGCATCGTTCAGGCCGTCGCCCACCATCATCACACGTCGACCCTCGGCCTGGAGGGCGCTCACGAAGCGCGCCTTGTCCGGCGGGGTGCAGGCGGTGCGCATCGTCGCGGGCTCGAAGGCCGCGGCCACCTCCGCATCCACCGTGGCATCGCCGGTGAGCAGGAAGGTGCGTGCGTGAGCGCGGATGCCTGCCACGGTCGCCGCCATGCCTCCGCGCGCCTGCTTGCGCACCTCGAAGTGCCCGCGGTGCACGCCGCCCACGCTCACATGCACCTGCGCCACACCGGGCTCCAGGGCGGCGGCGGGCGCACCGCAGAAACGGGCGGAGCCCACGCGCACGGTGACGCCATGCACCACACCGCTCACGCCCGCACCGGCCTCCTCCTCCACGAACGCGGAAGCCACGAAAGGCTCCTTGATCGTGTTGTAGAGCACCGCGCTCAGCGGGTGCGTGCTGTTGCGTGCGATCGAGCGGACGTAACTGCGCTCCACGGGGGTGAGCGCGGTGCCCGAGAAGCGGATGGCGTAGGCCTCGCGCTGGGTGAGCGTGCCGGTCTTGTCGAACACCACGGCGTCGATGAAGGCCATGCGCTCCACCACCTCCGCATCGCGCAGGAAGAGCCCGCGGCGGCCCAGCAGGCGGATGGTGTGCCCGTAGGCGAAGGGCATGGCCAGGGCAAGCGCGCATGGGCAGGCCACGATGAGCACGGCGGTGACCACCGGCCACACCTGCGCGGGATCGTGCCCCCACCAGTAGATGCCGGCACCGGTGGCGATCACCAGCACCGCCACCGTGAACCGGCGCGCCACCGCATCGATCATGCGCGGCATCAGGGGCCGTTCCTGGTCGCCGGCGTGCTCCTCCCACAGGCGCTTCAGGTGGCTGTCCTGGAAAGGACGCAGCACCTCCAGCTCGATGGCCGCACCGCGCTGCCGGCCGCCCGCGCGCACAGTGTCGCCCACCGCCCGCTTCACGGGCAGGGGTTCGCCGGTGATGAAGCTGTTGTCGATGTTGCCCTGGCCGTTGCGGAGCACCGCATCCACGGGCACCAGTTCCTGGTCACGCACGATGATGCGGTCGCCCGGGCGCAACGCGGCCACGCCCACCGGTTCCTCGCCGTCGCCCTTGCGGCGCAGCACCACCAGGGGCAGGAAGTCATTGAGGTCGCGGTCGAAGCTGAGGGCGCTGTAGGTGTAGGCCTGGTACCAGCGGCCGATGAGCAGGAAGAAGATGAGCCCTGCCAGCGAGTCGAAATAGCCCGGACCTGCGCCCGTGACCACGTCGAGGGTGCTGCGGAGGAAGAGCGCGATGATGCCCAGCGCGATGGGCTGGTCGATGTTGATGCGCCGCGCGCGCAGCCCGGCCCATGCCGAGCGGAAGAAATCGGTGCTGGAGACCAGCAGCACGGGCAGGGAGAACACGAAGTTCAGGAACTGGAAGCCCTTCAGCAGGAGGCCATCACCCTCGTCGGCGCCCAGGTACTCCGGGAAGCTGAAGAGCATGATGTTGCCGAAGCAGAAGCCGGCCACCCCGAGCTTGATGTACAATATGCGCGGGATGCCCGGGCCCGTTCCCTCCTCCCTGCCGCGACCCGTGAGCAGCGGTCCGTAGCCGATGCGGCGAAGCAGCTCCACCAGGCCTCGCAGGCCCGGCCCGGCCTCGCGGAAGGTGACCGTGAGCTCCTTGCCCGTGAAGCGCACGCGTGATCGGATGATGGCCGGATCAAGGCGGTGCAGGTTCTCCAGCAGCCAGATGCAGCTGCTGCAGTGCATCTGGGGGATGTGCAGGCGCACGCGCGTGATCCCATCCTCACTGAGCTCCACGAGGCGTTCACGCACCTCAGGCAGGTCGAAGAGCTCGGGGCGCGCCTCCTCTACGGCGGTCTTCCGCTTTGTGCCCGGCCTGTCCTCCAGCCGGTAGTACTCGCACAGCCCGCTCTCCTGCAACAGGTCGTACACCACCTGGCAGCCCTGGCAGCAGAAATCCTTCTCCGCATGCACAAGGTGGTCCTCTCCGCAGGGATCCCCACAGTGGTAGCAGGTCACCCCGGTCCCGGTCCGCGTGGTCATGGCCGCGAAGGTGGGCGGGACCCGTTGGCGGGGACCTGACGAACATCAGGCTGTTCGCCCCGTGCCGTGCGGATCGGGGGCCCGGGGGCAGGTGGGCGGGCTATTTTCGTCGCCACCATGGGCGACCACCTCAGGCACATCGGCAGCTACCTGAACCACCTGGTGAAGGCCAGGTCGCGGCATGGCATCCATTCGCCGTTCGTGTACCGCCTTGCCGACCAGGTGCTGCGCGACACCGGCGAGCGGCCCGAGTTCGCCGCGATCGAGCAGCTGCGCGAGGAACTGCTGGAGAGCGGGCAGACCATCCGCGTGAACGACCTGGGGGCCGGCAGCAGGGTGCTGCAACTGCCCGTGCGGCGCGTGGCGGACATGGCGCGCACGGCGCTGAAGCCGCCGCATTACGCGCAGATGCTCTTCCGGATCGCGCGCTCATTCGACCCGGGAACCGTGCTCGAACTGGGCACCAGCTTCGGCATCAGCACGCTGTACCTGGCGCGGGGCGCGGAGAACGGAACGGTGTTCACCATCGAGGGATGCCCCCAGACGCACCACATCGCGCGCCACCACTTCGACCTGCTCAAGCAGCGCAACATCACCCCGTTGCTCGGCAGCTTCCGGGCGCGGCTGCCCGAGGTTCTGCGCAGCATGGACGCGGTGGACCTCGTGTTCATCGATGGCCACCACCTGAAGGAGCCCACGCTCGAGTACTTCGAACAATGCGTGGCCAAGGCGCACAACGACAGCCTCTTCATCCTGGACGACATCCACTGGAGCCGCGGCATGGAGGAGGCGTGGGAGGAGGTGAAGCGCCACCCGCGTGTCACGGTCACCATCGACCTGTACGCCATGGGGCTGGTGTTCTTCCGGAACGAACAAGCACCGCAGCACTTCCGTTTGCGCTATTGAACCCGACCGCATGAAGATCTACACCCGCACCGGCGATCAGGGCCGGACATCCCTGCTGGGCGGGGCCCGCGTACCGAAGGACCACCTGCGCATCGAGGCCTACGGCACGGTCGACGAGCTCAACAGCCACCTGGGCCTGCTGCGCGACCTGTGCACCGAGCGTCATCGCGCGCTGCTGTACGACGTGCAGCACATCCTGTTCAGCATCGGGTCGCGGCTCGCCTCGGGTTCGGAGGCCGAGGCCGAGCGGTTCAAGGTGCCGGCCGTGTCCGACGACCAGGTGGCGGCCCTGGAGGCCGCGATGGACGCCATGGACAAGGAGCTGCCCGAGATGCGCAACTTCATCCTGCCCGGCGGTCACCCCACGGTGAGCCAGGCGCACATCTGCCGCACGGTGTGCCGCAGGGCCGAGCGACGCTGCGTGGCGCTCGCGGCCCACGAGGAGGTGCCGGCCGTGCTCATCCGTTACCTCAACCGCCTCTCCGACCTCCTCTTCGTGCTGGCACGGTCCTTGGGGCAGGAGCTCGGCGTGCCCGAGGTCCCTTGGAAGCCCCGGGGCTGAACGCCGGAATGCCTTGGGGCCCTAGGGAAAGTCCGCGATGAACACCGGTTGAAAAGTACCTGTTGCGCGGATCCCCATCCGTCTATATTTGCCGCCGATTTCAAGGACCCCTACACCAGGAGCATCATGTACTGGACCCTCGAACTGGCCTCCTACCTGGAGGACGCCCCCTGGCCCGCCACCAAGGACGAGCTCATCGACTTCGCCATGCGAACCGGCGCACCCCTTGAGGTGGTGGAGAACCTTCAAGCCATCGAGGATGACGAGGAGGTCTTCGAGAGCATCGAGGACATCTGGCCCGACTACCCCTCGAAGGAGGACTTCTTCTTCAACGAGGACGAATACTGACAACGACGGGACGAACGCATGAAGCCCTCCGCCTCCGGGGGGCTTCCTCTTTCCTCCCCTGCCGATGTGGCAGCGGAGCCCGCCTGGCAGGGTCTGTGCCGCGTGGCTGGCGCCCTAAGCCGCAGCGGCTAACTTTGGCGGCCTTTGCCGCCAGGTGACCCCTGCACGGCCACACATCATCCCCCTGTCCATCCCCCCGCCATGATCGGCACCCTCACCAACGTTTTCAAGAAGGTATTCGGCGACAAGGCCCAACGCGACCTCAAGGAGGTGCAGCCGCTCGTGGAGCGCATCCAGGCCGAGTTCCCCAAGCTGGCGGCGCTCACCAACAACGAGCTCCGGCAGCGCGCGCAGGACCTTCGCGACCGCATCAGGGCGCGGGTGAAGGACGATCAGGAGAAGGTGGACCAGCTCCGCGCCGGGATCGAGGCCGACCCGCGCATGGACATCCACGCCCGCGAAGAGCGCTACCAGGAGATTGACAAGCTGGAGGAACGCATCGTGGCCGGCATCGAGGAGGTGCTGCTGGAGATCCTTCCCGAGGCCTTCGCCATCGTGAAGGACACCGCCCGCCGCTTCAAGGAGGGTCCGGTGCGTGTGCGGGCCACCGAGCTCGACCGGGAGATCGCCGCGCGGCGTGACAGCGTCCGAATCGAGGGCGACGATGCCGTGTGGAGCAACACCTGGAACGCCGCCGGTACCCCGGTGACCTGGGACATGGTGCACTACGACGTGCAGCTCATCGGCGGCATCGCCCTTCACAAGGGCAAGATCGCCGAGATGAGCACCGGCGAGGGCAAGACGTTGGTGGCCACGCTGCCCGTGTTCCTCAACGCCCTCTCCGGCCGCGGGGTGCACTTGGTCACGGTGAACGACTACCTCAGCAAGCGCGACAGCGAGTGGATGGGCCCGCTGTACGAGTTCCACGGGCTGCGCGTGGACTGCATCGACAAGCACGAGCCCAACAGCCCGGCCCGCCGGGCCGCCTACATGGCCGACATCACCTTCGGCACCAACAACGAGTTCGGCTTCGACTACCTGCGCGACAACATGGCCCACACGCCGGGGGCCCTGGTCCAGCGCAAGCACCACTTCGCCATCGTTGACGAGGTGGACAGCGTGCTCATCGACGATGCCCGCACGCCGCTCATCATCAGCGGTCCCACACCGAAGGGCGAGATCCACCAGTTCGACGAATACAAGCCGCGGGTGGAACGCCTGTACAACGCGCAGCGCCAGCTGGTGACGCAGCTGCTCGCCGAGGCCAAGGAGCGCCTCAAGGGCGTGGAGGGCGGCACGGCGTCGAAGGACGACATTGAACAGGGCGCCATGGCCCTGTTGCGCGCGCACCGCGGTCTCCCGAAGAACAAGGCGATCATCAAGTTCCTCAGCGAGCCGGGCATGAAGGCCCAGCTGCAGAAGGTGGAGGCCCACTACCTGCAGGACCAGGGCAAGGAGATGCCCAAGGTGGACCAGGAGCTCTTCTTCACCATCGACGAGAAGCAGAACACCATCGAGCTCACCGAGAAG
>JBIJCH010000138.1:0-6058 GCA_044344815.1 Flavobacteriales bacterium
AGGCCGACCCGAACATCGTTGAGAACTGGCGCTGGGACATGCCCCATTTCGACCACGGCGGCATCATGATCGGCATGCGCGCATTCAAGGAGTTCGTGAGCGTATGGTTCCACAAGGGCGCCCTCATCAAGGACCCGAAGAAGCTCTTCGAGCCCGTGGGCAAGGATGAGGAAAAGGGCATGCGGGCCTACAAGATCCACGAGGGCGAGGCCATCAACGAGGCGGCGTTCACCGATCTGGTGAAGAAGGCCATCGCCGTGAACGCCAAGGGCACCAAGCTCACCGAGGCCCGCGGCCCGCGCAAGGCCCTGGTGGTGCCCGAGGAGCTGGAGTCCGTGCTGCGCAAGGACCCCACGGCGTGGGCCAACTGGGAGTCCTTCTCGTACAGCCATAAGAAGGAGTACGCCGAGTGGGTGGCCGATGCGCAGAAAGAGGAGACCCGCAAGCGCCGCATCGCCCAGGCCCTGGAGATGATCCGCGAGGGCAAGGGGCACACCGAGCCTTACAAGGCTTAACACATCTTCACACCGCTTCGCCCGGGCGGCATCCCCGTGCCCGGTAACTTCGGCGGGCCCGCCACCATGGAGATCCGCATCGAGGACCTGACCAAGCGTTACGGCGTCCAGACGGCCGTGGACGGCATCAGCTTCACGGTGCGTGCCGGCGAGGTGCTCGGCTTCCTGGGTCCGAACGGTGCCGGCAAGACCACCACCATGAAGCTCATCTGCGGCCTCACGGCGGCGGATGGCGGGCGCATCACCGTGGGCGGAAGAGACGTGGCAACGGAGGCCGATGCGGTGCGTCGCCTGATCGGGTACCTGCCCGAGAACAACCCGTTATACGAGGACATGCCGGTGCTCGACCTGCTGCGCTTCACCGCCCGGATCCAGGGCGTGGCCGAGGCGCGGATCGAAGGGCAGCTGCGCGCCATGGTGGAGGCCTGCGGGCTCGACCGCGAGAAGCACAAGCGCGTGGGCGAGCTGAGCAAGGGATACCGCCAGCGCGTGGGTCTGGCGCAGGCCCTGGTGCACGACCCGGCCGTACTGATCCTGGACGAGCCCACCACCGGCCTCGATCCCAACCAGATCGTGGAGATCCGCGAGCTGATCCGGGAGTTGGGGCGCGCCAAGACCGTGATCTTCAGCACGCACATCCTGCCCGAGGTGGAGGCCGTGTGCGACCGCATCCTCATCATCGACAAGGGCCGCATCGTGGCCGATGGCGGTCCGGCCGAGCTGCGCGCCAAGGCGCAGGGCCGCGGGGTGGTGCGCGCCACCGTGGAGGATGGCGACCGGCCGGCGGTGCTGGCCGCGTGCGCCGCGCTGGAGGCCGTGGAGGAGGCCTTGGAAGGCCCCGGTCCGCACGACGTGCAGCTGCGGCTGCGGCCGGGCGCCACGGTGGAGCGCGAGGTCTTCCGCCTGTGCGTGGCGCGCGGCTGGACCCTCACCGGCCTGGTACGCGAGGAGACCCGCCTGGAGGATGTGTTCCGTGAGCTCACCCTGAACTGATGCGCAGGAGCTGGATCATCGCCCGCCGCGACCTGGCCTCGTTCTTCGACGGCCCGCTCGCTTACATCCTGCTCACCGTGTTCCTGGGCTCGTGGGGCTTCTTCACCTGGTGGTACGGCGCCTGGTACCCCGATGTGTTCGTGCAGGGCCAGGCCGACCTCACCCCCTTCTTCCAGAGCGCCTACTGGACCCTCTTCGTCTTCATCCCGGCACTCACCATGCGCAGCATCGCCGAGGAGCGGCGCACCGGCACGCTCGACCTGCTGCTCACCAAGGCGGTGTCGGACTGGCAGGTGGTGACCGGCAAGTTCATGGCCAGCCTGCTGCTCATCGCGCTGGCGCTGGCCTTCACCCTGCCCTACCCCGCCGTGCTCGCGCAGCTTGGCGACGTGGACAGCGGGGCGGCCATCTGCGGCTACCTCGGCCTGTTGTGCATGAGCGCCGCCTACGTCTCCATCGGCATCCTCGCCAGCAGCATGGCCCGCAACCAGGTGGAGGCCTTCCTCGTCGGCATGCTCATCATCCTGGTGTTCCACGTGGTGCTCGCCGTGCTCCCCGCCAGCCTGCTGGGTCCCGTGGGCGAGCTCATGCGCTTCCTCAGCACCGCCGACCACTTCGAGAGCATGTCGCGCGGGGTGATCGACAGCCGCGACCTGGTGTATTTCGCGGGCATCGTGCTCCTCGCCCTGGTGCTGGCCGAGATCAATCTGGCGAAACGCAACTTCAACCGGTCATGAGGACCCGCGGCAAGGCGATCGGCTTCGCGCTGCTGCTGGTGGCGGTGGTGGTGGTGGCCAACGTCCTCTCACGCTCCTTGCACGTGCGGATCGACCTCACGGACGACGACCGCTTCACCCTGAGCCCCGCCACGCTCGACATGCTGGAGAAGCTGCCGGAATCGGTGACCGTGACGGCCTACTTCAGCGAAGAACTCAGGCCCGATCTGGCGCTGGTGCGCGAGGAACTGAAGGACCTGCTGGTGGAGTATGCCGAGCGGAGCGACGGGCGCATGGAGTTCGAGTTCATCGACCCCGGCAAGGCCGACAGCCTGGAACGCCAGGCGCAGGAGGCCGGCGTGAGCTGGGTTCTGGTGAACACCCGCGAGAAGGACAAGGCGGAGCAGGTGAAGGCATACATGGGCGCCGTGGTGCGCATGGGCGAACAGGAGGCACCGATCCCCCTGCTGCAGCCCGAGAGCGCCCTGGAGTGGGAGCTCAGCTCCGCGATCAAGCGCGTGAGCGGGGCCGAGAAGCCCATCGTGGGCCTGGTGATGGGCCACGGCGAACCGGGCACGGAGCTGATGCCCCAACTGGAACAGTCGTTGAGCGTGCTGTACGGCGTGGAGCCCATGGCCATCTACGACTCCTTCCCCATCCACGACCGTTTCAGCGCGTTGCTGATCATCGACCCGAAGGACACCATACCGCCGGGCCAGCTGCAGCGCCTCGAGGAGTTCATGGCCAAGGGGCGAGGGGTGGTGGTAGCCTGGTCGAAGGTGTCCAACGACCTGGGCCGTTCACCGGTGATCGACCTGCGCGGCGGCACGCTCGAGACCTGGCTGATGGGCAAGGGCGTGCGGTTCGCGCCCCAGGCCGTGGTTGACGGCAACTGCGGCCAGGTGCAGGTGCTGCAGCAGCGCGGCATGTTCACCGTACAAGTGCCGGTGGCCTTCCCCTACTTCCCGCTCATCACCGACTTCGGCGACCACCCGGTGTCCAAGGGGCTCGACGCGGTGCTGTTCCAGTTCTCCTCCCCCATCAGCTTCACCGGCGACAGTGCGGCGGTGAGCTTCACGCCGCTGTTGCGCACGAGCACCCGCACCGGCACGGTGGACGTGCCCAACGTGATCGACCTGCAGCGGCAGTGGACCGATGCCGACCTGATGGCCGGCCCGAGGACCGTGGCCGCAGCGCTCGAAGGGAAGCTCTCGATGGGCAACCCCTCGCGGATGGTGGTGTTCAGCAACGGCGCCTTCCCCCTGAACGGCGGGGGTGCACAACCCACGGCCATCAACCCGGACAACGTGAACGTGGTGGTGAACGCGGTGGACTGGGTGACCGACCGCACCGGGCTCATCGAGCTTCGGGGCAAGGGCCTGGGGTACCGGCCGCTGGAGCCCCTCACCGACGGGCGGCGTGCCGCCGTGAAGTGGGCCATGGTGCTGCTGCCCATCGGCCTCGTGCTCACCGGCGGGCTGCTCCGCCTGCGCTGGCGACGTCGCCAGCGCGAACAACGCCAGCATCCCGGCCATGTTCGGTAACGTCCGCATCCGCGCCCTGCTCATCGTGCTGGCCGCGATGGTGCTCATCTGGATCATCGGCGACCGCTTCGGCATGCGGGCCAGGGAGCGCACCTACCGCGATGTCGTGCTCACCCTCGACACCGCCCAGGTGCAGGCCATCACCGTCACCAGCCGGCGGCAGGACCGCATGCCCCTGCGCTTCTTCCGCGATGGTGCGTTGTGGCGGCTCACCGCCGGCCGCGACACCTTCCGGGTGGAGCGCGAGGCCTTCCAGGACCTTCTGGGACCCTTGGGCGACCTGCGTGTGAAGCGCGAGGTGGGCACCATGGACCTGGTGAAGGACCGTTACGACCTCACCGACACCCTGGCCGAACTGCTCACCATTGAACTGGCCGGAGGCGACCGCCGCGAGTTGCTGGTGGGCAAGAGCACCTTCAGCCCGAAGGCACCCTGGTCGCACGTGAACGTGCCCGGCGAGAAGGAGGTCTTCGCGGTGGTGGGCAAGCTGAGCATGGCCACCGAAATGCGCGCCGAGGAATGGCGGCCGCGCACCGTGGTGAAGGGCGATCCTGGGCGGTGGACCGCGCTGCACTTCCAGTTCCCCGGCAACGACTACCGGTTCGACCGCATCAATGGCGAATGGAGGCTCGACAGCGCTTCCTGCGACACGGCCCGCGTGGCGAAGTACCTGCAGAGCCTGGCGCACAGCGACGCCCACTTCGTGGCGGTGGGCGCGCGCCTCGACGGGCTTGGCACCGTGGCCCGCCTGGAGATCACCGACCGCCTGCTCGGCCCCATCGTGGTGCAGGTGTACCCCACGCCCGACGGCCGCTTCCTGCTGCACAGCACCGCGAACCCCGACAACCTGTTGTGGTTCGATGTGGAGCGCGAGCTGCCGCGCCTCTTCCGCCCCCGCGAGAACTGGCTGGTGGGTGCCGCCCCGGCCGGTCCGCCGATGTGACCAACCTTGCCGGGACGCGTCCACGCTCCCTTTGAACCCGCTCCCCATCCTGCTCGACCGGTGGCTCATGGCCGATCCGCGCCGCAGCCTGCCGGAGGCCGTGTTCTGCGCCAGCCACATGCTCGTGGTGTGCCGCATGCGCTACCTGTTGCGCCTGATGCCCGTGGTGCTGGTGGTGGGCGCGGCCTTCCTGGACAGGATGCTGCCGCGCGCCTCGCGAGCCTGACTGTCCACACCGGCCGGTGGATGCAGGGCGTTGCGCCGGTGTCGCGCACGGGTGCGGAGGCCGTGACCTTTGGCATGAACCATGCGCCCCATCCGCATCCTTCCCCAGCCGGACGACAGCACCTGCGGTCCCACGTCGCTGCATGCGGTGTACGCCTACTTCGGGCTCGACATCCCGCTGGCGGAGGTGATCCGCGAGGTGCATCACCTGGAGGACGGCGGCACGCTGGCCGTGTTCCTCGGGCTGCATGCGCTCAAGCACGGGTTCAACGTGCGCATCCACAGCTACAACCTGCGCGTTTTCGACCCCAGCTGGGACGGGCTTTCCAGCGAGATGCTGCGCAAGAAGCTCATCGCCCAGACGCGCTTCAAGGAGGGCAAGAAGCTGGGGGCGGCCTGCCTCGCCTATGCGCGCTACCTGAAGATGGGCGGCGAGATCCGCTTCGACGACCCGAGGCCCGCGCTGCTGCAGACCTACTTCGACCATGACCTGCCCGTGCTCACCGGGCTGAGCGCCACCTACCTGTACAAGAGCAGGCGCGAGTACACCGGCAGCAACGGTCAGAGCGTGTTCGACGACCTGCGCGGCAAGCCCATGGGCCACTTCGTGGTGCTGTGCGGCATGGAAGGCAAGAAGGTGCTCGTGGCCGACCCCTACCAGGACAATCCGCTCGGCGAGGACCGGTACTACCAGGTCCCCGTCGGCCGCCTCATCAACTCGATCATGCTCGGCATCGTCACCTACGACGCGAACCTGCTGATCATCTCCAAGAAACCCCTGCCCGCATGAGGAAGATCATCGTGGTGCGGGACCCCAAGGAGTTCAACCTCGGCGTGAAGGGCGTGGAGGTGGTGAGCAGCAGGGACTACCTCACCGATCCGCGTTACGCGGAGCTCACCAACGTGCGCATCTTCAACCTGGCCAGGAGCTACAGCTACCAGAGCCGCGGCTATTACGTGAGCCTGCTGGCCGAGGCCCGCGGGCACAAGGTGATCCCCGATGCCAAGGCCATCCTGGACCTGAAGAACCCGAGCCTGGTGAAGGTGCTCTCGCGCGACCTGGACGAGGTGATCCAGGCGAGCCTGGCGCACAAGGAGAGGACCGAGTTCATCTTCAGCATC
>JBIJCH010000003.1:0-20554 GCA_044344815.1 Flavobacteriales bacterium
CTCGATCGGGTTGACCACGGGTTCCAGCACCTGCACCTCCAGCGTGGGCGCGCGGCCGTCCCAGAAGAAGCTCGTGCCCCAGCCCAGGTTCACCAGGGCCATGCTGTTGCGCGTGCCCACCGAACCATCCACGCCCGTGCTGAACTGGTTCCCATTGTCGGTGAAGGCGAAGGCCGGGGCATGGCAGGTGCCGCATGACTGTGAGCTGTCCAGCGAAAGCCGCTCGTCGTAGAACAGGAAGCGGCCCAAGGCCACACCCTCCTCCGTGAGCGGGTTGTCAGCCGGCATGGTCATGGGAGGCAGGTTCCCCGGGATGTCGAGCTCGTACGGGGTGGGCGCGTACACATCCACCGATGGACCGGGCTCGGGATCGTCATCCTTGCAGGAGGCGAGCACGACCAGGAAGGCGAGCGGGAGGAGGAGGTGCCGGTACGTCATGGGGTCAGCGGGTGGGATCGAGGGGGCGCTCATCCGTAAGGCTGCGCAGGAAGGCGAGAAGCGCGGCCTTCTGCTGGGCATCGAGGGTGAAGGGCTGCATCAACGGGCTGCGGTTCGGATGCGGCAGTCCGCCGGAGGCGAAATGGTCGATGACCTCCTCCAGTGTGGCCATGGACCCATCGTGCATATAGGGTGCGGTGAGGGCCACGTTGCGCAGGCTCGGCACCTTGAACTTGCCCTCGTCGGCCGCCAGCAGGGTGATGCGCTGCCGGCCCGGATCGGCCGTGTAGTCGAGCGTGGTGCCGATGTTGTGGAACTCATGCTGCGAAAGGTCGAAACCTCCATGGCAGGCGGTGCAGTTGAGCGCGGGGCTCTCGAAGAGCGCAAGCCCTTCCTGTTCCTGCGCAGTGAGCGCCGTGGCATCCCCGTTGCGGAACCGGTCGTAGCGTGACCACCCGCTCAGCAGGGTGCGTTCGTAGCTCGCGATGGCGCGCGTGATCACCCAGGGGTCCAGCGGGCGACCGTAGGCCAGGCGGCTCAGCCGGTCGTAAGCCGGCTCATCCCGCAACCGTGCCGACACCACGTTGATGTCGCTGTTCATCTCCACCTCGTCGTGGATCGGCGCCAGCACCTGCATCTCGAGCGAGGGAACCCCGCCGTCGCGGAACAGCGCCCGGTGATAGGCCACGTTGCCGAGCGAAGGTGAATTGCGCAGCCCGGCAAGACCCAGCGACCCCGTGCTGAGCGCCGTGGTGTCGGCGAACGCGCGGTCCGTGAAGTGGCAGCTGGCGCACGAGGTGCCTTCAGGCCGTGAGAGGCGACCATCGAAGAACAGCATCCTGCCGAGCGCCACACTGGCCTCGGTGAGCGGGTTGTCCGGAGGCACTTCGAACATCGGCGCGCCGGGCGGGAGCTCCAAGGGGAAGGGGCGGTCCACCTCCGGTCCGGACAGGGGATCATCCTTCCGGCAGGCGACCATCACCGCCAGCGCGGCAAGGAGGAGCATCACCCGGCCCTTCATGCGCGTCGTTAGGGGGTCAGGCTCATAGCCGCCGACACCATGTCACTGAACTTCTCCGACATGGGCAGCTCCTGGACGGAACCGTGCTGCTGGCTCTCGGTCGCCATGTACAAGGTGTCGTTGGCGCTGTAGAAGAGTCGCGCCACGTCCAGCTCCAGGCGCAGGTCCACCGTGTCGCCTTCCGCCAACGCCAAAGGCAGCGCGAAGTCGCGGGTGCGGAAGCACTCGTTACGGCCGGTGTGGATGCTGAACTGGAACGGGGGGGTGCCCGTGTTCGTCGCCAGGGTGTCGAACCGGCCGTCGAAGATCACGAAGCGGTACATGGTGGCCCAGGTCCAGTACATGCCGTTGGTGATGCTCAGCGGATGGGAGTTCGCCCACATGTTGGGGTTCATGCCGTTCAGGCCCGCAGGCACACCGAGGCCCACGTGCACGCCCGAATAGCTGCCAGGCTCCACGGCATAGGTGCGCACCAGTGGCCCGTTGGTGAGCGTGAACAGGTCCACATCGAACAGCTTTGCGGTGTCGGCACCGTCCACCAGGCCCATGTCGCCCAGGTAGAACTTCAACATCTGCACCTGGATCCGCTCATCGCTGATGTTGGTGTAGATGATGTTCTTGTCGAACGGAACGCCGTCCCACATCGGCGCCAAGGTGAGGCGCACCACGCCCGCACCGGGCTGGGGTGTGGGCGTGGGCGTCGGGGTGGTCTCCGGGTCATCGTCGTTGCAGCCCGCCAGGGCGAGCACGACCAGGGCAAGGGGGAGCAGGTGGCGCATCAGGGATGGATCAGGGCGTTGGACAGGTTCAACATCAGGCGCTGGGTGGTGGCGTCCACCACCTCGCTCACCGGGTCGGCGGCCACGTTCATGCCGCGGAACAGCGAGTCCATGCGGCACTCAAGCGTGATCACCACGTTGCCTCCCATGTTGGCGTCCGTGTGCACCTCCAGTTGCTTCATGGTGAGCAGGGCATCGCCCCCGCAGTGGTAGAGGAAGCCGTTGTCCATCGCGTTCACCACCCCGTCACCGTTGCTCTCGTAGAAGCCCTCCAGCTGCAGGAACTGGTAGCCGTTGGCCGGGTTCCAGCCCCAGTGCATGGTGGCATCGTTGAGGGGAGCGGTGGTGAAGGTCGTGGGGTCGGTATGGTTGGTCACGCTGTCGATGCCCAGGCCGAAGCCCAGCGTATGCAGGTGCGCATCCACCTCGCCCACCGCCTGGATGGTGCCGTTCTCGAACACGTTCATCAGCAGGTAGCGGTCGTCGAAGAAGGCCACGGTGTCGCCGTTGTCATCGAGGAACCAGGGGCGGGAAACGAAGAAACGCATGCGCCCGACCCTGACCGGCAGGCCCAGGCTGTCGGTGAGCAGCATGGCCGACGGATCGAAGGTGGCCCCGTTGAACGTGTAGTCCACCTGCAGCGCCACCACCGTGTTCGGATGCGGATCGGGGGTGGGGTCGGGCAGCAGGTCCTCGTCCCTGTCACAGGACTGGGCCAGCAGCCCGGCCAGGCTCAACAGCAGGAGCGGTCGGTTCATCATGGGATATCCGCGTTTTCCTTGTGATCCAAAGGTACTTCAACCACGGGCGGATGGTCGGTGACCTTGCTCACCACCGGCCGACCGCCTTTGCGATCCTATCTTGTGAACGCTTCCCATGGACGCATCGTTCATCGTACTGCATAGTTCGGCCGGGGCTGGCAAGACGCACGCCCTGGTGAAGCACTACCTGGCCCGCTGCCTGCGCGCCAAGGACCCCACGGCGTACCGGCAGGTGCTCGCCCTCACCTTCACCAACAAGGCCGCCGGCGAGATGCGGGAGCGCGTGCACCATTACCTCACGCACCTGGCCGGCGGCACCGGCGAGGGGGCCATCGCCTCCCTGCGGTCCGACCTCATCGCCGAGCTCGGCATCCCTGCGGAGGAGCTGCAGGCACGCGCCGGGGCGACGCTCCACCACATGCTCCATCACTGGGGCGACGTGGCCATCGGCACCATCGATGCCTTCACCCGCCGCGTGGTGCAGCCCTTCGCCCGCGAGCTGCGCATGGACCACGACCTGCGCATGACCACCGAGCAGGAGCACTACCGCGACGCCGCCGTGGAACTGCTGCTCTCCGAGGCGGGAGGCTCCCCTGCGCTCACCGAACTGCTCGTGGCCACCTGCCTGGGGCTCATCGAGGACGAGCAGGCCTGGCGCGTGGACAAGCCCCTGCGCACGCTCAGCGCTCAGCTGGACAAGGAGGAGGCCATCACCCACCTGCAGGCCCTGCGCGAGCTTGGCAACGCCTTCTTCATCGACCTCGACCGGCGGCTGCGCGAGCGCAACCGCCGGTTCAGCGAGCAGGTGCGCGCCATCGGCCGGGCGGCGCAGGAGGCCCTGCGGGAGGCCGGGATAACGGCGGCGGAGATGGCTCACGGAACGGGAGGGCCGCACGGCTACTTCAGGAAGCTCGCCTCGTTCGAGCGCAGCCTCCCGGCCATGGGCGCCAACACGGCCAAGCCGCTGGCCTCCGGCAAATGGCATTCGGGCAAGGCCTCCAAGGAGGCGCAGGGCGCGCTGGCCGCGCTGGCACCGCGCCTTGAGGCCTGGATCAACGAGGCCGAAGCGCTGCGGCCGCGGATGCGCGAGCATGCCATCGCCTGCGCCGTGGAGCGCGACCTGATGCCCGTGGCCACGCTCCACCTGCTCGACGATGCGCTCGAACGCCTCAAGCAGGAGGAGGGCATCGCCTTCTTCAGCGACCTCACCCGCAAGGTCTCCGCCATCGTGCGCGACGAACCCGCGCCCTTCATCTTCGAACGCCTGGGGGAGCGCTACCGGCACTTCCTGGTCGACGAGTTCCAGGACACCTCACTGCTGCAATGGCAGTGCCTGCTGCCCCTGGTGGAGAACGCCCTCGCGGGTGGCGGCACCGTTCTCCTGGTGGGCGATGCCAAGCAGGCCATCTACCGCTGGCGCAACGGCGAGGTGCGGCAGTTCATCGACCTGCCGCAGGTGTTCCACAAGGAGCTGCTGCCGCACGGCGAGGACCTTGAACGGGCCCTCAGGGCGCACCACCGGCACATCGAGCCGCTGGTGCACAACCGCCGCTCGGCGCGCGCGGTGATCGGGTTCAACAACCGCCTCTTCGGCGCGCTGCGCACCATGCTGCCTGAACGCCTCGCAGCGGCCTATGACGGGCTTGAACAGGAGCCCCACAAGGACCTCGAAGGGCTGGTCTCCCTCACCCTGCTGGAGAAGCAGGAGGGTGATGCGCCCCGTGCCGAGGTCGCGCTGACCGCGCGCTGGGTGCAGGAGGCGCTGGACGACGGGTTCGCGGCCGGGGATATCGCCGTGCTGGTGCGGGGCGCACGCATGGGCGCCGCCGTCACCGAGCACCTCGTCGCGCGCGGCCACCAGGTGATCTCGCCGGACGGCCTGCGGCTGGGCGGCGACCCGGCCGCGGAACTGGTGATCGCCGTGGTGGGCTTCCTGCTGCACCGCGATGATGCGCACGCCGCGCGCGCCCTGCAGCACATGGCCACCCTGGGCGTGCCCGGCACGGAAGCCCACCCCTTCAACCCGGCCGATGGCATGCCACGCAAGCCCGCCGAGGTCCTGCGGCAATGGCTCCTCGACCATCCGGAGGTCTCCCTCCAGCTGGCCCCCACCGAGCTCATCGCCCGCATCATCGGGGCCATCGGCCGCAGCCCGGCCGCGGACGGCTACCTGCTCTTCCTGATGGACGAGGCCCATGCCTTCACGCTGGAGCACGGACCCGACCTGCCAGGGCTGCTCGCCCACTGGGACCGCAAGGGCAGCGAGCGCGCCGTGGCCCTGCCGCCCGATGCATCGGCCATCCGCGTGATGACCATCCACGCCGCGAAAGGCCTTCAGTTCCCCGTGGTGATCCTGCCCACCACCGACATGCATGGCGGGGGCAACAAGGCCGAATGGCTGTGGATCGCACCGGGTGAAGTGGCGCCAGGACTGCCCTCGGCGCTCGTGCGTGCGGATGCCACCCTCAAGGAACAGGGTGTCCCCGAGGTGGACGAGGAAGCGGCGCTCACCGGGTTCGACGACCTCAACCTGTTGTACGTGGCCTTCACACGACCCGAGGTTCGGCTCTACGCCGGCGTGGCACCAGGCGGCCGCCCCACGCTGAAGGGAGCCTTGGAAACCCTCCTCGGAGAGCCCGTGGACGGGTCGTGGACCGTGGGCCGGCGGGACAAGGCCAGGACCACGAGCTCCTCAACGCCCGCCATGCTGCCCGACACGCCCCGTGCACCCTGGCAGGAACGGCTGGTGCTGCGCACCGAGGCCCCGCCCGAATGGGACCCCGGCGACCCGGACCCCGCACGCGCGCTGGGCAACGCCGTGCACGACCTGCTGGCCTGCGTGACCCATCCGGATGAGCTGGACCCCGCGCTCGACCGCATGACCCGATCCGGCGAAGTACCGGTGGCCCTGGCCGATGGCCTGCGGGAACGCCTGCGACGCGTGCTCGAAGCACCCGGCATGGAACGGTTCTTCGCCCATGGGCTCACCGTGCGCACCGAAGCCACCCTTATCGACCGCGAAGGGCACGCCCTGCGCCCCGACCGCGTGGTGCTCGGCGCGGAGGACACGCGGGTGCTCGACATCAAGACCGGACGGCCGAACGATGCCCACCACGACCAGGTGGCGGGCTATGTGCGGCTGTTGCGCGACCTCGGCCTGCCCAAGGTCTCCGGCCATCTGCTCTACATCCAGGACGGCAGCCTGATCCCTGTGGAGGCATGAACCTGCAGTGGACCATAACCCCCTTCGACAGCCTCGGCGTACAGGCCCTGCATGGCATCCTCAAGCTCCGCGTGGACGTGTTCGTGGTGGAGCAGCATTGCCCGTACGCCGAGGTGGACGGCCTGGACCCGCTTGCGCATCATGTGCAAGGACACGACGCGAACGGCACCCTGGTGGCCTACGCACGGCTGCTGCCACCGGACGCCCACGGCCTGCCCCACATCGGGCGCGTGGTGGTGCATCCCGACCACCGCGGCCGGGGCCTCGCGCGCACACTGATGGAACACAGCATACGTGCGGTGGAGCAAGCGCACGGTTCGCGGCGCAACGCGGTCTCCGCGCAGGCGCACCTTGTGCCGTTCTACAGCTCCCTGGGCTATGTGGCCACCAGCCCCGCGTACGACTGGGACGGCATCCCGCACGTGGACATGGTGCTCAACGGATGAGCGTGACGGTGCCCGTGTAGGACCGCTCCAGCGGACCGTGCTCGCTCACCCACGCCTTGTAGATGTACGCACCCTGCGGATAGCCCGCGCCATCCCAGGCCTGCTGCGGATCCGTGGTATGGAACACCTCTGCACCCCACCGGTCGAACACACTGAGGTCGTAGAGCCGAGCGCCGATCACCGCAGGAAGCCACACCTCGTTCACTTCATCGCCGTTCGGGGTGAAGGTGTTCGGTGCATGGAAGAGGTGGTCGTTCACGATCACGTTCACGCGTGTGCTGTCGCTGCACCCCGGCCCCGAGGTCACCACCAGGTCCACCGGCATCACGCCCGCATCCTGGAACACGTGGGTGAACTGCTGGTCCGTGTACTCCTGCCCTTCCACCGTGAAGGACCAGGTGACGGCGTTCACGCTGCCGTCCGTCACGGTGATCACGGGGTCGAGCACGCTCACCGAGAGCGGCTCCACCAGGAACTGCGCCACGGGCGCGGGCCACACCCGCACATGGCCCGGCCGCACCAGGGTCACGGTGTCCACGCAGCCGCTGTCGGTCATCACCGTGAGGGAAACGTCGTAGAGGCCCGCCTGGCCGTAGATGTGCACCGGCTGTTCGGCCGTGGAGGTGGCACCATCACCGAAGGACCAGAGGAAGCTCATGGGGGTCCAAGCGTCGGAGGTATTGAGGAAGCCGGCCTGCAGCGGGGCGCATCCCACGGTATCGGAAGTGAACTGCGCCACCGGAACGGGATGCACCACCACGGTATCCGCATGGCTGCCGCTGCAACCCTGGTAGGTCACGTCCACCTGCACCGGATGGACGCCCGGCTGCGCGAACGTGGCCACGACCGTTGGCGTGTTCAACACTGGTGCACCGCCCAGCGGACCGAGGTCCCACACGATCTGCGCCGAGGCGCCGAAGTTGCCCGTGGCCTCCAGCGTGATGGGCTGCGCATCGGCGCAGGTGATGCCCGGCGCGGTGAAGGACACCTGAAGCGGCTGGTACAACGCGAACTGCGATGTGCTGGTGTCCGCGCAGGGCCATCCGGGGTTGGCGATGAGGGTCACGGTGTAAATGCCGGTGTCCGGGTACGTGAAGCTGGGCGCGACCAGGTCGCTGGTGTCGGCGAGGGTGCCGGGCACGCCGAAATCCCAGAGGAAGTCGGTGCCGATGCTCTGGTTCACCATGTCCACGGTGAGCCCGTCGCAAAAGGAGGACTGCTGCTGGATCGCGCTGAGCACGGTCACCTGGCAGGCCACCACATCGAAACGGAGGTCGCGCGTCACCTCGCTCAGCTGCTGGCCGTTGCGGAACTCCTTCACCCGCACCCCGAGCACGAACGAGCCCACCAGCGTGGGGGTGAGCTCAAGCAGGCCCGTGCCGGGGTCGATCGTGAGCGCCGGCGATGCGTTGATCATGTTGGCCAGCGAGTAGCCCGCGGCCCAGGTAACGGGCAGGTAGGGCGGGCCGGCCGGGGGCGAGGGCATGGGATTCACGTTGCTCGCCCCATCGTAGGGCTCGGCCAGCTCGTAAACCAGCTGGTCGCCGTCGGGGTCGGTGGCGGAATGATCGAAGCTCAGCGGCTGGCTGGCGCAGAGGGCGATGGGCGGGTACGCCGTGAAGCGCGGGCTGCTGTTGGGCCCGGTGAGCAAGGCATCGGGCACGGCCACCGCGCACGTGAGCCCCTGGTTGCCGGGGGTGTTCAGGTTGAGGATGCCCGGCGTACGGCAGCAGCGCTGGTAGGCGAGCAGGTAGCCGCCCGTGCCCGAGGGCAGCAGGATGTTGCCGCTGTAGGACGCCATCTCCACGCAGATCGTCGAGGGCGCCGTGAGGCACGGGTTGTTCAATTGCACGGGCACCGGGGTCGATCCGGGGAACTGGAAGAACTCGCTGAACAGGTAGGCGCCTGCCGCGTCGAACACGCCGATCTCCACCGTGGCATCGAAGCCCGTGCCATTGCTGTTGGCGGGACCGCAGTCCCGGTAGAGGTTCAGCGTGACCTCGTACACATCGCTGCCCTGGTGGGTGTAGTACAGTTCACCACCGATGATGTGCGTGGCCTGCACGATGCAGGGCAGCGCGCAAAGCGTCCAGGCGATGAGGAGGGCCCGCCTCATGGTTCGATGACGAAAAGGTAGGTGATCCGGTGGCCCGTGCACCAACCGGTTCGTTCCTAACGGGACGCGGCGCCTCCGGCCAAGGCATCGGCGAGCAGGCGTTCGAAGGCGGTGGCGGTCTCCGGCTCGTAAAGACCACCCAGGCCGTCGAGCATCTCCTGGATCCTCACCTGCTCCGGATAGGGCGCCTGCGCCACGGTGTGCACGAGCCAGCGCGTGCCAAGCCGCTGCAGCTCCGTGAAGCGGTCAGCCGCCTCGATGCGGTAGAGGTTCGAACCGGTGGCCGTGCGGCGGTACTGCGGAAAGGAGTGCTCCACGCCGCTAATTTGCGCAGGAGCATGGAACCCTTCCTCCACCACATTGCCCGCCTCCTGCTGGAAGACCACGGCCACGACCTGGCCCGGGTGGCGGTGGTGCTGCCCAGCCAGCGCGCCGGCATCCACCTGCGGAAGCACCTGGCCACCCTGGCCGGCGGGCCGCTCTGGAGCCCGCAGCTCATGACCGCCAACGGCCTGGCCGAGCGTGTCAGCGGGTTGCGGGTCACCGCCGGGATCGAACTGCTCTTCGAGGCCTTCGCCGTGCACCGCACGCTCGAAGGCCGCCACGACACCACCTTCGACGAGTTCCTGCAATGGGCGCCAATCGCGCTGCGCGACATCAGCGAGGCCGATGCGCACCTGGTGCCCCTCGAGGGCTTCTACCGCGACCTGCGCAACTGGGAGGAACTGGACTGGAGCTTCAACGACCTGCCGCTGAGCAGGGGGCAGGAGCGCATGGTGCACTACTGGGCGATGCAGGGCGAACTGCACCGCCGCCTCAACGAGCGCCTGCGTTCCTCCGGCCGTGGCACCGCCGGCCTGGTGGAACGGGAAGCCGCGGCCCTCGCGGGCGAAACCGCTGTGCGCACCGGATGGACCAAGGTGTGGGCCGTGGGGCTCAACGCCCTCGACCCGGCGCAGCGCGCCACCTTCAGTTCGCTGCGCCAGCAGGGGCTCCTCGAGGTGGCCTGGGACGCCGATGTGCACTACCTCGACGACCCCGGGCAGGAGGCGGGTGCCTCGCTGCGTGCGGCCATCGGCGCGCTCGGGCACGGGCGGGTGGCCCCCATCAACGGGTTGCGCGACAAGCCGCGCACGATCACGGTGATCACGGTGCCCAACACCATCGCGCAGGTGCATGTGGCCGCCGCGGAGCTCGCCACCACCCCGCCGGAGCAGCTTGACCGCACCGCCGTGGTGCTCGCCGACGAACAGCTCCTGATGCCGCTGCTCGACGCGCTGCCGCCCGGCATCGGCGGCGTGAACGTGACCATGGGCCTGCCGCTGCATGCGCTGCCCGTGAGCGGGCTCATCGACGCCCTGCTCGACCTGCACCGGGGCCACCGGCCCGGCCGCGGCCACCGCACCGCGGACGTGGACCGGCTGCTGCGCCACCCCATGCTCGCACGGGGCCCGGCGCTGCCCCATCTGCTGCGGGCGCTCGATGCCGTGCGCGACACGCGCAGGGCCCACATGCCCGGCACCGACGTGATCAAATGCCTGCATGAATCGGGCGAGGTCATGCTCGCCCGGGCGGAACAGGTACTTGGTGCGCCCGCCACCACCGGTGCGGAGCTCGCCGACCGCCTGCTCGGCACCATCGCCTGGGCCTCGGAGGCGAGCACCGGCGACCGGCTGGCCCAGGAACAGCTCTTCCTCACCGCCCGCATCGTGCAGCGCACCAAGGCCCTGTGCACGCTCCATGGCATCGCGCCCGATGCGACGACCTTCGCCGGCATCCTGCAACGGCTGATCCGCGAGGAACGCATCGGCCTGTTCGGCGAACCCCTTTCAGGCGTGCAGGTGATGGGCATGCTGGAGACCCGGGCCCTCGACCTTGACCGCGTGATCATGCTCTCCGTGGAGGAGGGCGTGGTGCCCCCGCCCCAGGGAGACCGCAGCTTCATCCCGTTCGAACTGCGGAGGGCCCATGGCCTGCCCCTGCGCAGCGAGCACGAGGCCGTGTCCGCGTACCATTTCCACCGGGCCCTCCAGCGCACCGGCACCGTCACCCTCACCCGGTCCTCCGGCGAGGGATCGCAGGGCGTAAGCCGCTTCGTGCTCCAACTGGAACACGAACAGGAAGTGCGGAAGGGCACGCAACTCGTCGCGCGCACGCTCCAGGCCCCGGTGCCCGCGCGACGTGCCCATCCGTTGGTGGTGATGAAGGACGAACGGGTGCTCGAGCAGCTGCACCAATGGCTCGAGCGGGGCCTTTCACCCAGCGCCCTCAGCAGCTGGTTGAGCTGCCCGCTGGACCTGTACTTCGGCAACATCCTGCGTCTGCGCGACACCGAGGAGGCCCGCGAGATGATCGCACCGGACCTGCTTGGCACCGCCTTGCACGAGGCCATCGAGGCCGTGTACAGGCCCTTCCTCGGTCAACTGCTGATGCCCGGGATGCTGGATGAGGCGGCACGCAGCGCGCCGGAGGAGCTCGCACAACGCCTCCATGCGTCGGTCGGTGGGGAGGCCCTGCGCTCCGGCCAGCCCCTGCTGCAGCACGGCATGGCCCGGCAGGCGATGCTGGCCTACATCCGGGCCGAACGCGGACGCCTGGCCGATGGCGAGCGCATTGAACTGGTCGTGCTCGAGGAGCCCTTCCGGGTGCCGCTCGAAGGTGCCCGCGACCAGTTCGGGGTTGACGTGCACCTCACCGGCCGAATCGACCGGGTGGAGCGGCGCAATGACCTTCCGGTGATCCTTGACATCAAGACAGGAAAGGTGAACGAACAGGACCTGAAGCTGAAGGACCTGGACCCGGCGAACCTGAGGCCGGAGAAGCACGGCTACGCCCTGCAACTGCTGATGTACGCCTACGCCCACCTCCTGCAGCACCCCGGGGTGGATCATGTGAAGGCCGGCCTCGTGCCGCTTCAACGCGCCTCCGCCTCGGGCGGGTTGTTCCTGCAGGTGGCCGATGAGCCGCTGCTCGACAGGTCCATGCTTCCCGCGATGGCGGGCCTGCTGCGCGCTTGCGTGGCCGGCATGCTCGACCCAGCGGTGCCCTTCACGCACCGCCCGGAGAGCAGGTATTGCGGGTTCTGCGCCGGTTGACCCCCCACCTTCAAAAACCGAACAGGGGCCCGGATGGGCCCCTGCGCGGTAAACCTGCAAGGATTTGATGGAACCAACTCCAAGGCCAGGAAGAACTTAAGCCTTGGATATCGTGAAGACGGGGGGATGCCGGGAGGGTTGCCGCCCTACCGGAAAAAAATCACGGAACGAATCGGTATCCCACCCCGCGAACACTTATAAAGTGCTGTGGCTCACGAGGTTCCACCTCGAAATATTTCCGGAAGGCCACGATGAAATTATCGATCGTACGGGTGGTAGGGAACACGTTATAGCCCCAGACCTTCTCCAGGATCTCCTCCCGGGACACCACCTCGTTCGCCCGGTCCATAAGCAGCTTCAGCAGCATGATCTCGCGCTGGGTGAGCTGCTTATGCAGGCCGCGCTGGCCCACCACCTCGAAGGAATCGAAGTCGACCGAATTGGTGCCGAACGTGCGGCGCGAGGGTCCCACCGAGGGGCTCCCATCCCCGGATCGGGCCACCAGCTTCTGCACGCGCAGCAGCAGTTCCTCCAGCTCGAAGGGCTTGCCCAGGTGGTCGTCCCCGCTTTTCAGACCCCTGATGCGGTCCTGCGGGGTGTTGCGCGCCGTGAGGAAGAGCACCGGCGTGCGGTCGCCCTCAAGGCGCATCGTCTCGCAGATGGTGAACCCGTCCACGTCGGGCAGCATCACGTCGAGCACGATGCCATCGAACCGCGCGCCGCGGATGCGCTCCAGGGCCTCGCTGCCGCGCGATGCCGTGGTCACGTCATAGCCCTCCAGCTCGAAGTTGAGGCGCAGGGAGGAGCGCAGGCTCTCCTCGTCCTCCACCACCAGCAGGCGCTTCTTGCGGGGCTCGCTCATCGGGTGCAAAGATCGGTGCGGGCTACTTTCGCCGAACAGCACCGCCATGTTCGACCCGGACAAGATCGCACGCGCCAACGCCATGGCGAAGGGCACCCTGATGGAGACCCTTGGCATCCGCTACCTCGCGGGTCCTGATGGCTCGCTCGCGGCGACCATGCCCGTGGGGCCTGCGGTGCACCAACCGATGGGCCTGCTGCACGGAGGCGCCACCGCAGCGCTGGCCGAATCGCTGGGCAGCTGCGGCTCCTTCCTGCTCATCGACCCGGCCACCCAGGCCGTGGTGGGCATCGAGGTGAACGCCAACCACATCAAGGGCGTGCGCAGCGGCACGGTCACCGCCACCGGCACCGTGGTGCACCAGGGCCGCACCACGCATGTGTGGGACATCCGCGTGACCGATGAACAGGGCGCGCTGGTGGCCGTGTGCCGGATCACCAACCTCATCATCACCAAGCGATGAGCCTTTCCGCAGGCATGCGCGGCGCGCTCGATCGGTGCCTCGCCGGGGGCCTCACCTTCGCCTGTTACCGCAGGCCCGGTGCCCCCACCACGCTGTGGGCCCAACGCACGCCATCCCTCGACCATGTGGACGGCACGGAGCTGTTCGAGCTGAACGATGTGTTCCTGGTCGCGCCGTTCCACCTCGACCCCTTGCGGATCCCGTTCGTTCGCAGCGATGTGGAGCTCGTGGACAGCGACCTGGGGCCCGCAACGGAGGCGCTCGAGGGGTGCGAAGGCGCGGCCGACGCCGACCTGTGCCCGCAGCCACAGACCACGCAGGAGGCCTTCATCGCAGGTGTGGAGGCCATCCGTACAGCGATCGGAACGGGCACGCTGCGCAAGGCGGTGCTATCCCGTGTGGTGAACGTCCCCTTCGATGCCGAGCGGCTTCCCGAGCTGTTCGCCCATGCGCTGGATGCACACCCGGACGCCTTCGTGGCACTGGTACGCACGCCGGAACATGGCACCTGGCTGGGCGCCACGCCCGAACGCCTGCTCGTGGCACAGGACGACCACGTGCGGGTGGATGCGCTCGCCGGCACACGCGCCAACTCCCAGGCAGGCCTTCCCTGGGGCGACAAGGAGCGCGATGAGCAGGAGGTGGTCACCGCGGCCGTGCTCGGCACCTTCGTCGCCCTGGGACTGAAAGAGGTGCGCGCCGGCGCACCGGAGACCATCAACGCCGGGCCGGTGCAGCACCTGCGCACCACGGTGGAGGGCGAACTGCACGGCGTGCCATTGGGCGACGTGGCGCTGGCCATCCATCCCACACCGGCCGTGTGCGGCGCACCACGCGACGTGGCGCGCGCGGTCATCGGTCGGGTGGAGGCGCACGACCGCAGGCTGTACACCGGCTTCTGGGGTCCTTGGAGCGCCGATGGGCACACCGCCCTGTTCGTGAACCTTCGATGCCTGCAGCTGTTCAACGACCAGGCATCGCTCCTGGTGGGCGCCGGCATCACCGCCGGCAGCGATGCGCACGCGGAATGGGAGGAGACCACGCAGAAGGCGTCGACCTGGTCACGACCGATCGGGGCCCTGGGCCGCGGTCCGGTAATTTCGCCGCCCCGATGACCTCCGACCACTTCGCAGCCTCCGAGCTGGCGCGCCTGTGCGCCGCCAAGGGCGTGCGGCATGCCGTGATCAGCCCGGGCTCCCGCAGCGCACCGCTGGTCATCGCCTTCAACCGGCACCCGGAGATCACCTGCCTGCAGGTCATCGATGAACGCAGCGCGGCCTTCTTCGCGCTGGGCATGGCGCAGCAGCTGCACGCGCCGGTGGCGCTGATCTGCACCAGCGGCAGCGCGGTGCTCAACTACGGTCCGGCCATCGCCGAGGCCTTCTACCAGCGCGTGCCGCTGCTGGTGATCACCGCCGACCGCCCCGAGGAATGGGTGGACCAGGGCGAAGGCCAGGCCATCCGACAGCAGGGCGTGCTCGCCTTGCACATGAAGCGCAGCGTGCAGCTGCCACGCCTCACGAGCGACGAGCTCGCCCGCTGGCATTGCGGTCGCCTGATCAACGAGGCCATCGACGCCACCCTGCTGCCGGTGCCCGGCCCCGTGCATGTGAACGTTCCCTTCGCCGAGCCGCTGTACGGGCAGGTGGAGCACAAGGAGGCCGACCACAGCCGCTTCATCGCCCCGGTGATGACCGAGCCGTTCATCCTGCCCGACCATGCACGCTGGCTCATCGGACAGGTGAGCACGTGCCGCAAGGTGATGGTGCTCGCCGGCCAGGGCGCGTGGAGCGAAGGGTTGAAGGCGCAGTTGAAGCGCCTCGCCGCCCTGCCGCAGGTCACGGTGCACACCGAGGCCACCAGCAACCTCGACGACCCGGCCTTCATCACCTGCATCGACCGCGCGATCGAGGGCGTGAACGATGCGAACGAGAACGACCTGAAGCCCGACCTGCTGATCACCTTCGGCGGTGCGGTCGTGAGCAAGCGCATCAAGACGCTGCTGCGGAAGTGGCGGCCGTTGCAGCACTGGAACGTGGACGCCGGCCAGCGGCACTATGACACCTACCAGAGCCTCACGCACGACATCGCGGTGAACCCCGAGATCTTCTTCGCGCAGATCATGAACGGCGCGCAGGGCAGCGAGAGCATCTACGGCGAGGCCTGGCGCATGGTGGATGAGCGCACGCGCGGACTGCACCACCGCCTGGTGAGCGAAGCACCCTTCTGCGACCTCACCGTCTTCAACACGCTCAACGACCGGATGCCCGGCGACAGTGCGGTGCACCTGGCCAACAGCACGCCGGCACGTTACGCGCAGCTCTTCGACCGTGTGCGCGGCCTCCGCTGGTTCGGCAACCGCGGCACCAGCGGCATCGACGGGTGCACCAGCACCGCCGTGGGGGCGGCCCATGCCTCGGGAAAGCCCACCACCATCATCACCGGCGACATCGCCTTCTGCTACGACAGCAACGCGTTCTGGAACGAACACCTGTCCCCCTTGCTGAAGGTGATCGTGATCGACAACGGCGGCGGCAACATCTTCCGGTACATCGACGGGCCGGACAAGGACGCAGAGCTTCTGCCGTGGTTCGAGGCACCGCACACGCGCAGCATCGAGGCGCTCGTGAAGAGCTTCGACCTGCCCTACTACCACGCCAACGATCAGGCTTCGCTCGAGGCCGGGTTGGACAAGCTGTACGCCCAGCACGACCGTCCCGCCGTACTGCACATCACCACCGACGCGCTCACCTCGCCAAGGGTGTTGCGCGACTATTTCCAACAACTCCGCTCTGCATGAACGTCGCGCATTCGTGGCGCCCGTTGCGTCGTCGCGGTTAACCTGCATTCCATGAGCTCCCGCAACTGGACCACCATCAAGGAATACACGGACATCACGTTCGAGTTCTTCGAGGGCATCGCCAAGATCACGATCAACAGGCCGGAGGTGTACAACGCCTTCCGTCCGGACACGAGCAAGGAGATGATCGACGCGATGGACATCGCCCGCGAGGACCCGAGCATCGGCGTGGTGGTGCTCACCGGCGCGGGCGACAAGGCCTTCTGCAGCGGCGGCGACCAGAACGTGAAGGGCCGCGGCGGCTACATCGGTACGGACGGCGTGCCGCGCCTGAACGTGCTCGACCTGCACAAGCGCATCCGCGAGCTGCCCAAGCCCGTGGTGGCCATGGTGAACGGCTACGCCATCGGCGGCGGCCACGTGCTGCACGTGGTGTGCGACCTCACCATCGCCGCGGACCACGCCCGCTTCGGGCAGACCGGTCCCAAGGTGGGCAGCTTCGACGCGGGCTTCGGCAGCAACTACCTGGCACGCCACGTGGGCCAGAAGAAGGCCCGCGAGATCTGGTTCCTCTGCCTACAATACTCGGCGCAGGAGGCGCTGGACATGGGCATGGTGAACAAGGTGGTGCCGCTGGCGGAGCTGGAGGACACCACGGTGGAATGGTGCAGGATCATGATGCAACGCAGCCCGCTCGCCCTGCGCATGATCAAGCGCGGCCTGAACGCTGAACTGGACGGACAGCGTGGCCTGATGGAGTTCGCCGGCGATGCCACATTGATGTACTACCTGATGGACGAGGCGCAGGAGGGCCGCAACGCCTTTCTCGAGAAGCGCCCGCCGGACTTCCAGAAGTTCCCGAAGTTCCCGTGAGCGCACTTTACCGATCCGTGCTGATCGCATCCTCACTGCTGGTGTGGGGCGCCACGCATGCCGGCTCCGGCACGGCCAGGCTCACCTGCACCTCCGCTTCGGGCCGCACCATCTTCACGGCAGACCTGCAGGACATCCAAGGCCTGTTCGAGGGCGGCGTGCTCACCATCGATGGCAGCTTGCTCCGCTTTCCTGCTGAGGGCGATGGGGCCACGAGCGCCATCATCTGGGACCCCGCGAACGGCGTGTTCACCCTCTCCTACCAGCGACCGGGTGACGCCGACTTCCTGTTCCTGCGCTTCTGGGCCGTGCCCTCCACCTTCAAGACCATCTCGGACGAGCGAGGCTCAGCGGCCGGTGCGGTGTACACCTTCGACGCGATCATCGAGGCCACGGAGCCACGCGAAGCGAAGGGGCATGCGACGCCGGCCATCCGCCTGAGCTGCCGGCTCGAGTACCGCATCTGAGCCGGCACGTCCACTTGGGGCATCCTTCGGCATTGCCCATCTTTGGAACGTGAGCACCATCCTTCGTACCCTGGCGTCCCTTGCGGTCGCAATCCCCGTTCTCCTGTCCGGACAGGAACGACCGGAGAGCACGGCGGCCACCCCGACGATGTTCCAGAAAGGTCGCTTCTATGTTTCGGCGGCGGCCAGCTGGAAGGTCGAGGACTACGACCTGAAGGACATCTCGCAGTGGAACCTGGAGCCCATGGTGGGCTACTTCGTCGTGGACCGGGTGGCCGTGGGTTTCGGCGGCGTGGTCGGCCTGCACGACTTCAACTACCTGCAGGAGAACCTGGCGGTGGGCACCAGCATCTACAAGGATGAGGAGACTAAATGGGGCGCCCTGGGACCCACGGTGCGCGGCTACCTGGGCGGTCCGTCGATCGCGGCGTTCGGCCAGTTCGGGGCGTTCTTCGGCAACATCGAGCAGAACGCGGTGAACAACGAGACCACCACCGGCGAACCCGTGAAGCAGGTGAAGAACGGGAATTTCCAGGCCTATGATCTCGGTGCGGGCCTGGCCTGGTACTTCAAGCAGACCGTGGGCATCGAGCTCACGGCCCACTACTACCTACTCTACGCGCAGACCACCACCACCATCACCTTCGCCGACGGCAGCCAGACGAGGTACCCACGCACCAAGAACAACGGTGATGGCGGTGGGGCCAGCCTCGGCCTCGTGTTCAACTTCGGCCTGCAGAAGGGGCGAAAGAAGCCCGCGAACTGAACCCGATGGTGCATCGACGGGACCTCATCGTCCTCGTTCTCCTCAGCGGCCCGCTCCTCGCGCAATCGGACAGTGCGCTGTTCCAGGACCCGCGTGTGCAGCGCATCCTGCGGCTGGAATCGAAAGGCCGGCACCAGGCCGCCTGCGAGGCCTACGATGAGCTTGCGGCCGACACCGCCTTCAGGAGCCTCGCCCTGCGCCAGAAAGGCACATGCCTGGCCCTGCATCAAGGCCGGCCGGTGGAGGCGATGGCCAGCTACGATGCGGCCATCGCGTGGGCACCGCGCGATCCAGCGAACTACGTGGAACGCGCGATGTTCAACCAGGAGATGAACATGCCCGGGAACGCTGTCACCGACATGCGCATGGCCATCTCACTCGCCACCGACCCAAGGCAGCGTTCCATCTACCTTTCCGACCTGGCGAGCGCGTATGCGCACATGCGCCGGTGGAAGGAGGGCCTTGACGTGCTCGATACCGCCCGAGCCCTGGACAGCACGGACATCGGCGTGCTGGTGAACCGTTCGCTGGCGCTCGACGAACTGGGGCGGCATCGCGAGGCACTGGCCGAGCTGCTGCGGGCCGACAGCCTGTACCCGCGTGATGCGCTCATCTACAACAACCTCGGCTACCACTACACCCGCCGAGACGACCACCAGGGCTCGCTCATCTGGTACCGCCGGGCCGTGGAGGTGCAACCGGACAGCCCATACGCCCTGAACAACCTCGGGTACGCGGAACTGCGGGCCGGCGACAGGGAGGCGGCCCTGCGGTTGGTACAGCGATCCATCGAGATCGACCCCGGCAATTCCTACGCCTACCGCAACCTCGGCCATGTGTGGAAGGAGAAGGGCGACCTCGCCAAGGCCTGCGAGGCCTACGAGCGCGCGCTGCAGCTCGGCTTCGGCATGCGGTACGGGCCCGAAGTGAAGCAGATGAAGGACACCTATTGCCGGTGATGAGCGCCTCCTCCCTGAAGCACTGGCTCCACGCCTTCCGCCTGCGCACCCTCCCGCTCGCGGTGAGCAGCATCATCGTGGGGAGCGCGTTGGCCTATTTGGCCGACCAGGTCAACTACAACGGACCGCCTCAATTCCGTCCGCTAGTTCTTCTCCTTGCCTTGATGACCGCGGTCCTGCTCCAGATCCTCAGCAATCTGGCCAACGACCTCGGGGATCACCAGCACGGCACGGACAACGCCGAACGTGTTGGTCCGCAGCGGGCCGTGCAGAGCGGCGCGATCACCCCCGCGCAGATGAAGCGCGCCATGATCATCTGTGGGCTGCTGGCCTTCGTGTGCGGCTGCACACTGATCACCGTGGCATTGGGCCTCACGTTCCAGACGCTCCTCTTCCTGCTGCTCGGACTTGCGGCCATCGGCGCGGCGGTGAAGTACACCTTCGGGAGCAATCCGTACGGCTACGCAGGCCTTGGCGACATCAGTGTGTTCCTGTTCTTCGGGATCGTGGGGGTGTGCGGTACGTTCTATCTGCATACAAAGACCTATGATCCTCTTCTGCTCCTACCAGCGTCCGCTTTCGGCTTGCTGAGCACCGGCGTGCTGAACGTGAACAACATGCGCGATATCATGAACGATGCGGGCAGTGGAAAACGCACGCTCGTTGTGCGCATGGGCAGTGCGAACGCGAGGATATACCACACCGTCCTGGTGGCGGGAGGCCTGCTCATCCTGCTCGCATCCACGTTCACTGTCTTCGTTAGCCCTTGGCAGCTTCTTTTTCTGCTCGCACTGCCAGGTTTCATCATCCACCTGAAGCGCGTGTGGTCCGCCTCGGAACCGCGCAGCCTCGACCCCCAACTGAAGGTGTTGGCGCTGGGCACCTTCCTCACCGCGCTGCTTTTCTCACTGGGCCTTATCCTTGCGTGATGCTGCGCGCGCGCTGGACCGAACGCACCCTGGAGCCCCGATTCGAACTGGGCACCAGCAAGGGCACCATCACCGCGCGCACCGTGTGGTACCTCATCGCCTGGCACCACGACCGGCCCGAGGTGCTGGGCATCGGCGAGGCCGCGCTGTTCCCCGGTCACAGCAGGGAGTTCCCCGCCGACGTGCGCACCAAGCTCCTGGAGCTGTGCATGGAGACCAGCGATTGGGAACGCAGGCTGCACGGCGACCTGATGGACGTGCCCAGTGTGCGCTTCGCCGTGGAACAAGGCCTTAAGGACCTGGAGGTGGGCGGCACCAAGACGCTCTTCCCCTCCGACTTCACGCTCGGCCGGCAGGCCATTCCCATCAACGGGCTGGTCTGGATGGGTGACAAGGCCACCATGAAGCAGCGCATCCGCGAGCAGCTCGACGGCGGCTTCACCACCGTGAAGATGAAGATCGGGGCCATCGGCATCGACGACGAATTGGAGCTGCTCAAGGCGGTGCGTGCGGAATATGGTCCCGCGGACATCACCCTGCGCGTCGATGCCAACGG
>JBIJCH010000139.1:0-5976 GCA_044344815.1 Flavobacteriales bacterium
AACACGCGGATGGCGATGGAGGTGTGGACCACGGGCCGGAGTTCAACGCTTGCCCCCGGCGAGCAGCCACCCCAGCCACGCCATGGGCAGGTAGGCCACCACCAGGTCCAGCACATCGAACCAGAGCGGGGCGTTCGGGATCTGGCGCACCGCATCGATCCCGCCAAGGAGGAAGACGATGCCGATGAGCATGGCGGGGAACATCCCCTTGGAGGCCGCCAGCTTCGCCGCGAGGAAGGCCCCCACCAGGGTGCCGAGGGCATGGGCGAGGAACGGTACCATCATCGCCACGAACGAGTACTCGTGGATGTGGGCGTTGATGCTCGCGATGTCCATGATGTTCACGCCCGGTGGGGGCGGAAGCACCTTCATGCCGAGCATCAGGATGCCCATGTTCACGGCGCCGCCGACCACGAGGCCGGCCACCACGGCGAGGATGTTGCGGAGGATGGGATGCATGGGTCCGGTGTGTGCGATGAAGGTAGCAAGACCAACAGAACCTCAGTTCGAACGAGCGCCGGACCTCAGCCCACCCACACGATGCCGTCCTCCTCCAGCCGCACGAGCCGCTCGCGGTACAAGGCCCCGACAGCCTTCTTGAACGCCTTTTTGCTGATACCGAACTCCGCGTAGATGGCCTCGGTGCTGCTCTTGTCGGTGAAGGGCAGAAAGCCCTTGCCGGCGCGGAGTCGCCGTATGATCAGGTCCACGTTGGCGTCGTTGTACTGCCGGTAGCCGATGGGCTGCAACGTGATGTCGAGCTTGTGATCCTCGCGGATCTGCTTCACGTGGCCGGTGAGCCTGTCGCCGATGGATTCGCGCTTGAACATCTCATTGGCAGGCACGAGCCCTTGGTGGCGGTCGTTCACGATCACGTGCAGGCCCAGGTCGCTGCGGCCGAAGACCATCAGGTCCACGGCATCCCCCTCCTCCACGGTGAGCTCGGCGTTGTTCAGGAAGTCCTCCACGAGGGCGCTTCCGTACAGCCGGTCGCCGCGCTTGTCGAGCGCCACGCGCACCAGGTACCAGCGGCCCTCCTCCATCGGTTGGCGCTGCTCATCGCGCGGTACCACCAGGTCGGGCTTCAGGCCCCAGTCCAGGTGCGCGCCTTCACGGTCCACCGCGTTCACGCGGAACATGGCGAACTGCCCCACGGTGGCCTTCGGCGCGCGTGCGCTCGCCAGGTGCCGGCCATCGGCATCGCGGTGCACGAACACCTGCACGCGCTTGTCATCGTCCACGTCGCGCGGCAGTTCGGCGTACGGGTACAGCACCTCGTGCCCATCGGCATCGGTGAGCACCCAGCCTTCGCGGGTGCGTCGACGGATCTGCAACTGCTGGATGCGGCCGGTGTGGATCACGAGGCCCGCAAGGTACGGGCGGGGCGCGGCCTACCAGGTGCCGGCATAGTCCAGGGGCACGGTGGTGTACGCTTTCAGGTATTCGTACCGCAGGTTGATCAGCTGCCTTATGTGGTGCAGGTCGTGCGCCGCCCAGTTGGTGAGCAGCAGCTCGCAGCTCACGAGGCCCACCTTCGGATGCATGTAGGCGTTCGACCAGGGCGCTCCGACCAGGCCACGCAGCCAGGCCAGGGAGGCCGTGCGTTCGCTGAGGAAGCGCGCGAGGGTGGTCGCTGGGTCCTGCTCCATGTAGTTCCGTTCCGCCACCCAGGCCGCCGGGTCGATCTTGGGCCATGGGCGTTCGGGGGCCTCCAGGGTGGAACGCAACCGCGCCCGGAAGTCCTCGCGTTCCTCATCGAGCAGGTGGCACGCCACTTCCAACGCGCACCATTTCCCCGGTGCGGGCTTCCAACGCGCCTGGTCGGGCGGGAGGTCGCTGAGCAGGGTCTTGAACACGGCGGCGTGGCGTTCGAGCTGGTCGTAAAGCAGGTGGCGTTCCATGATGCTGAGCGGTTCTTCACAGCGATTCCACGTGCGCCTTGAAGCGGTCCAGGATCGCCTGCCACCCTTGGCGCTGAAGCTCCACAGGGTTCTTCGTTTCCGCATCGAAGGACTCGGTCACGCGCGTGCCATCCGTCACCGGTTCGAAGCGAACCTCGCAGGTGCGGCCGTCGCTCATGGTGTAGGCGATGCGTGCGTTCGCCTCCACCGCATCGTACACGCCTTCGAAGTCGAAGCTGAAGCTGCCATCGCGTGCGGCCATGGTGCTGATGAACCGGCCGCCGGCACGCAGATCGTTGCTGGCCTTGGGGCAATGCCAGTCGCCGCTGGCGGCGTTCCATCGCGTGATGTGCGCCGGGTCGGTCCAGCAGGCCCACACCTGGTCGATGGGGCGGAGCACGGTGGTGGATACGGTGATGCGGGTGGCCATGGCATTGCGTTGTTCGTGCGTGGCCAAGGTACCCCGCCCGATGAAGGAGGCGGTGCACGTTGTGATGGACCGGTACCTTGGCCCCATGACCGATACCACCAAGTGCCCCGAGTGCGGCGGCAACATCACCTATCCCACGGGCACCAGCATGATGTGCGCCGAATGCGGGCACGAATGGAACCCCGAGGAGGTGGCGGCGCAGAACGCGGGACCGGTGGTGAAGGACGCCAACGGCAACGTGCTGAAGGACGGGGACGACGTGGTGGTGATCAAGGACCTCCCGGTGAAGGGCATGCCCAAGCCGGTGAAGGCGGGCACCAAGGTGCGCGGCATCAGGCTCGTGGAGGGCGATCACGACATCGACTGCCGCATCGATGGCTTCGGCGCCATGGGCCTCAAGAGCATCTACGTGCGCAAGGCCTGATCCGGCACCTCCGGTATTTATTTTCCTCCGATCGTCGGGAAGGGGCGCGGATGGTCGACCTTTGAGGCATCAATGCCCCGGTGGTTTTGCCGGGGATACACAGGTCCACCGTTCGGTGGACACATTACCAGTCAGTACATGTCAAGTGGTACAGTGAAGTTCTTCAACACGGAGAAAGGGTTCGGTTTCATCACCCCGGATGAGGGTGGCAAGGACCTTTTCGTGCACAAGACCGGGACCCGCCAGCCCATCCAGGAAGGCGACAAGGTCACCTTCGATGTGCAGGACAGCCCCAAGGGCCCCAACGCGGTGAACGTGACGCGGGCCTGAGGTTCCAACCTCTAGCGAACAGCGAAGCCCCGGCGAAAGCCGGGGCTTCCTCTTTTTCCGCCCCAGGGTCGCGCCCCAGGGTTCACACCATCGTCTCCTTGCGCAGGACGAACTGGCTCACGTTGATGCCGTCGCGCACGTGCAGGCGGCTGAAGATGATCGACGAGACCACGGTGAAGCCGCCCAGCACCAGGAAGGTGTGGTGCAGCCCGATGATGTAGCGTACGTGGTCCGCCTGCGCCACGCCCTGCAGGAACAAGGCCGCCACCAGCGAGGCGAAGGCCACCCCGAAGCTCAACGCCATCTGCTGCGCGGTGCCCGCGATGCTGCTGGCCTGGCTGGCGTGCAGGTCCTTCACGTCGGCGAAGGTGAGCGAGTTCATGCAGGTGAACTGCAGGCTGCTGAAGAGGCCCTGCGTGAGGCTCAGCAGCACGATCACGGCCACGGGTGTGCCGATGCCGATGAAGGTGTACAGCATCATGTTCAGGCCCAGCAGCACGGTGTTCCACACGAGCACGCGGCGGTGGCCGAAGCGCTTCAGCAGCGGACGGCTCATGATCTTCATGCCGATGGCGGCCACGGCGAGCGGCATCATCAGCAGGCCCGCCATCAACGGACCGTAGCCCAGGCCGATCTGGAACAGCAGTGGCAGCAGGAAGGGCGTGCCGCCGATGCCCAGGCGGGTGATGAAGCCTCCGAGCACGCTGATGCGGAAGGTGCGCACCAGGAAGAGCGGCATGTACAACAGCGGGTCCTGGATGCGGCGTGCGTATAGCGCGTAGGCAAGGAGCAGTGCCAGCGACGCGAGGAACATGAGCACGATCTCCACCGGGGGCCAGGTGTGCTCGCCGAACACCTCCAGCACGTAGCTCAGCAGCGCGATGCCCGAACCGAAGAGCAGCATGCCCAGCCCGTCGAGCGGGGGTACATCGGTGCGGCGGTAGTCGGGCATGTAGCGGCGGATCATCCACCAGCCCACCAGGCCGATCGGCAGGTTCACGAAGAAGATGGTGCGCCACGGCAGCCAGTGCACGATGAAGCCGCCCACGAACGGGCCCACCAGCGGTGCCACCAGCGCGGGGATCACCACGTAGTTCATCATCGTGAGCATCTCGGAGCGAGGGTAGGCGCGGATCAGCGCGATGCGGCCCACCGGCACCATCATGGCGCCGCCCACGCCCTGCACGAAGCGCGAGGCCACCAGCATGGGCAGGTTCACCGAGAGGCCGCAGAGCAAGGAGCCGATGGTGAAGAGCGCCACCGCCATGCGGAACACGCGCCGCGTGCCGTACTTGTCGGCCACCCAACCGCTCACCGGGATGAAGATGGCCAGGGCCAGCGTGTAGGTGGTGAGCACCGACTTCAGGCTCAAGGCCGTGGTGCCCAGGTCGTGCGCGATCACCGGCACCGCCGTGTTCAGGATGCTGATGTCCAGCCCCTCCATGAACATGGCCACCGCCACCAGCCACGGCAGCACGCGCAGCACGTGGGGGGAAAGGGTGGGGGTGGTGCGATCCGGCACGGTGCAAAGGTGGGCACGCGCACCGTGGTGCGGCTCCGCGCAGTGCGAACGATGCAGGTTTCTTGAACCTGCGCGGGCTTCAGGTGTACCGCTCAACGATGATGCACCGACCGAACCTGCTCCGGGTCCTTGTCCAGCTCATGCTTGCGCTTCTTGCACAGGGCCTTCGCGCCCAATGCTGCTGCTCGAACATCGTCCTGCGGGTCCCGCTCGATCACCTCTCCTGGGTGCACAGCGACCGCGAATTCGATGTGGTGGAGACCCGCGGCCAATACACGTTCCACAGGGTCGACAAGGACAGTACGGACAAGCAATTGGACCTGTTGCTCGATGCGGGCTGCGGCCTTCGGGACATCGGCTTGGAGATCACACGGCGCACCACCGGCGAACGGATGATGCTCTCGGTGCTCTTCGTCGGCTTCGACGGTTGGCATCCAGGTCTGCGCATACCGTTCCGACCCGGCGTGTTCGAGGTGGACCTGGAGCGGATGATCGGTTACGCTGGACTTGCAGGGTCATGGGATTACCTGGCCGCCGATACGCTAAAGCCCACCATGACGGTGGTCACCTGTGGCGGCTGCCGCTTGCGCGTGGAACGCGACAGTCTGGGTGTGGTGCTGGAGCCGTTGGACCTCTGGACCGGAGGCTGCGGGGCTGGCAGTGTGGAGGGGGATGCCTACGGCAAGGCCAGCTATCCCGACGGTCAGCTGCTGTTCCGCACGGTCGTGGAACAGAAGCAGGCCGAACAGCGAGGCCGGAGCGTTCCCGGTGGTCGAGGCTGGAGCGGCTTCGGTCATGTCGGCCCCACGGGGTCGTTCCATGCGCGGATGGACCGCGAGCAGACCGAGCGCGTGTATGAACTGGAGATGAGCTTGATGCGGATCAGCGGGTGGAAGCCGGCCTGGGTGCCGGATGATGCTGCGCCGGGGGGAAGGCGGAACATCGGCAGCATGGTCCGTTTCACGCTCGACCGGCCGTAGGCAGGGTGCCTGGTGGTCCGACCGGCTTGCTGCGCCGCTTCAGTCGTCCAGTCCCTTTCCGGCCAGGATACGATCCACGTGCTTTTCGATCCGGGCTTCGCGCGTCTTGGCTTGCTTGGCGCTTGCGAAGTAGAGTAGGTAGCCGCGCTGCCTTCCCGGTGTGAGCGCGTGGAAGGCCTTCTTCAGTTCGGGCATCTGCTTCATGGCCTTGGCGAGTTCCGTAGGCATGTCGAACTCCGCGGTCTTCTTCAACACCACCTGCTTTCCGGCCTGCTCTGCGGCGATGGCCTGCTGGATGTAAGCCCGCACGACCGGCGCGAGCTTCACGATCTGCTTCTCACTGCCGAACCGGATCTGCCGCGCGCTCTGCACGTTGGCCGTCTGTTGCA
>JBIJCH010000140.1:0-5965 GCA_044344815.1 Flavobacteriales bacterium
AGGCGCCAAGCCCGTTGAACGCCTGGGCGAAGTTGAGCCGCCGCGGCGCCGTGGCGGGATCGCCGAGCACGCTGATGTACGGGTTGGCCGCGGTCTCCAGGAAGGTGAGGCCGCTGGCGATCACGAAGAGCGCACCGAGGAAGAAGGGGTAGCTGCGCAGCGTGGCGGCGGGCCAGAACAGGAAGGTGCCCGTGGCGAAGAGCAGCAGCCCGCCCACGATGCCGGCCTTGTACCCGTGGCGCTTCATCAACGCACCGGCGGGCAGTGCCATCACGAAGTAGGCGATGAAGAAGGCCGAGTCCACCAGGGCGCTGCGCAGGTCGTTCAGCTGGAGCGCCTTGCGCAGATGCGGGATGAGGATGGGGTTGAGGTTGTGCGCCAACGCCCACAGGAAGAAGAGGCTCGTGACGAGCGCGATGGCGGTGCGGGTGTTGGTCATGGGTGGGCTAACCACAGATGGACGCAGATGGACACAGATGAAGAGGGTGAGGGAAGCTATCCGTGTTCATCCGTGTTCATCCGTGGTTCTTTTTCTCAGTAAGCCCCACGCCGGATCTTGATGCGCAAGGCGCCGGGCAGGTCCTCGCGCCGTACCAGAATGAGGTAGCCGCCACCGCCCGCACCGCTCAGCTTCCAGCCGAGCGCGTGGTCCGCGTGCGCGGCGATGATGGCGCGGATGCCGTCGTCCACCATGTGCGGGAACATGGCCACCTGCGCATCGAACGAGGCGGTGAACGCAGTACCGAACGCCGCTTCATCCCGCGCGAGAATGGCGTTCCAACAGGCATCGGCGGCATCGGCGAGGGCCTTCGCACCGGCCGCATCGATGTGCGTATCGCTCAACACGGAGTAGCCGTCCTGCCGCGGACCGAGCGGCACCAGCTGCAGGTGGTCTTCCAGGAAGGTGAGCACGGTATCGTCGTTCACGCTGTCGATGTGCGTGGGCCAGTACCCGCCGGCGTAGTGAAGCCGGTTGAGCCCGGGGTACACGATGCCGATGCTGTCCTGCGAGCCGCTGATCTCCACGGTGCCGGGCGGGTTCTCGTAGGCGAAGAGCACCTTCGCGAGCTGTTCTCGGTCGCCGTCGGGCAGGTGCGTGCGCCACAGCGCGATGGCCTTGCGGCGCGTGCTGCTGCTCATGCCGCTGCGGTCGTTGAAGTCGTGCGTGGGCTCGAGGCTGATGGTGAGCACACTGCCCGGGTGGTGCTTCGATACGAAGGGCTGGTCGAGCCAGCCGCCGGCGAGGTCGAGGCGGAAGGGGATGGTGCACTCCGTGCGCAGCGCGGTGGTGCTGCGGGGCCTCAGGCCGGCGTGGGGGATGCGCTCCAGCACCACGTAGCGTGTGCCGCGCTGCGCGCATAGCGCCGCCTTGGCCTCGGCATGCCCGTCGCTGTTCACCACGAAAATGTCGGGCCTGATCGCGTGGAACTCGCTCAGGAAGTCCATTTGCCCGCTGCCGCTGTTGATGTGCACGGCGTGCACGCAGCGCAGGGCCTCCAGCATGTACCGGCGCTCCTGCTGGTCGTTGATGGGCCAGCGGGCCTTCAGCCCGTGCACCGTGGCGTCGCTGCCGATGCACACGTGCAGCTCGCCGTAGGTGGCGGCCTCGGTGAGGAAGGCCACATGCCCGCTGTGCAGCAGGTCGAAGCAGCCGGTGACCATCACTTTCGGGCGCGCCATCGCCGGCAAGTATACCCGAACGGCGTGAGGGACCTATTTTCGGCACATGGACCTCGAGAGCCTGCATCGCCTGGGCAAGCTGGGGAAGCCTTGGGGGCACCAGGGTGAGCTCACCGTGCACCTCGATGAGCTGGGCCCCGAGGACCTCAACCACACCGGCACCTTCTTCGTGGAGATCGACGGCCAGCACGTGCCCTTCAGCTATTCCAAGCTGTACGAGAAGGGCCAGCACGTGCTGGTGAAGTTCGACGACTTCGACGACCCGCAGGCCGCGCAGATCCTGGTGGACAGCGACCTGTTCGCGCCCCCCGGCCATTTCAGCGATGCCAGCGACGAAAGCTGGGACCCCGAGGAGTTCATCGGCATGCTGGTGAAGGACGAGGAGCATGGCGAGCTGGGCGAGGTCACCGCGATCGAGGGCACGGACAAGAACCCGGTGATGGTGATCCTGCACGGCGAGCAGGAGGTGATGGTGCCCCTGGTGGAGGAGATGATCGTGGACCTCGACATGGAGGAGCGCGCCATGACCATCCGCACGCCCGAGGGACTGATCGACCTGTACCGCAACAGCTAGTGCCCAACCCGCAGTTCGCGTTCAAGCAGTTCCGTGTGCAGCAGGACCGCTGCGCGCTGAAGGTGGGCACCGATGGCGTGGTGCTCGGCGCCTGGGCGAACGTGGAAGAGGCGAAGCGCATCCTCGACATCGGTACGGGCACGGGATTGCTGGCCTTGATGGCCGCTCAACGCGCTCCCGGTGCGCGGATCGACGCGGTGGAGATCGATGAGGCTGCGGCGGAACAGGCGGCGGAGAACGTGGCCGCCAGCCCCTGGGCCGATCGTGTGCGCGTGCACCGCATGGACGTGCGGCGGATGCGGGCGAGCGAACCCTACGATCGCATCCTATGCAACCCGCCATTCTATGCCGGCGAGATGGATGCAGCGGATGCGCGCACCGGTGTGGCCAAGCACAGCGGCGAGCTCACCTTCGAACAACTGATCGAAGCGGTGCGCACGCTGCTCGCCGAGGACGGACGCTTCGCCTGCATCATTCCGTTGAACCGCGAAGCCGAACTGCTCGAGCTGGCCGAGGTCGCCTGGCTCGGGGTGGAGCGCCGCTGCGTGCTGCATTACCTCGAAGGCCGTCCGCCCAAGCGCGTTTTGCTCGAGCTCGTGCGCGGTGGCGGCGCGGCGGTGGAGGAGGAGCTCACCGTGGAGCATGCGCCCGGCGCGTTCACCGAGGCCTATCGCACGCTGCTCAAGGACTTCATGCTGAAGTTCTGAGGCTGTCCATGGCTATCTTTGAAGGAACTGAGCACCATGGCCAAGCTGGATAAGAAGAAAGTGGAGCTGGCGCAGCGGATCCTGGCCAGCGACGATGCTGCGCTGATCGATCACTTGACGGATCTGCTGGATGCGCAAGGGGATGCCTGGTGGGCCACGCTTCCTCCAAGGATAAAAGCATCGGTCAAGCGATCGGAGGAGCAGTTGGCCCAAGGGGAGGTCCGATCGAGCACAGCAGTGCGCAAGCACATTCGGCGATGGGCCGGCGTGTGATCTGGACCGCCGAGGCGGTGGCCAGCTACGAGCGTATCATCGAGCACCTGAAACAGAACTGGACGGACAGGGAGGTCCTGAAGTTCATCGAAGCCGTTGAGGCCACGGAACGTACGATCGTTCGGTTCCCGCGTGGGTCGCGGAGAAGTGAGGATGGTCGCTACCACGAGATGACCATCATCCCGCACAACATCATGATCTACTCGGTCCGCGGCGACCGGATCATCGTGCACGTGATCTGGGATACGCGCCGCGACCCCCGGACCCGAAAGCGGAAAGGCCCACGGGGTTGAGCTCTCCGGCGCATCACGCCTCCACCTCCGTATCCTGGAACACCACGCCGTGCTTCTCGAGCTCGTCGAGGATGGGCTCGTAGATGTACGACTTCAACGGCAGCAGCACGCCGGGCTCCTGGATGCGCTGGTTCAGCACCAGCTTGCAGGCCATGGCGATGGGCAGTCCCACGGTGCGGGCCATCGCGGTGTGCACGCGGTCGTGACCGGTGACGGCAAGCGAAGCATGGATCTCCTGGTGCTGCCCCTCCACTGTGTAGCGGAAGCGGTGCCACATCACCACCAGGTCCTTGTCGTCCTCGCCGAGCTTCCACTTCTGCTCCAGCAGGTGCTGCAGCGTGGCCGCCGGTGAACGCCCGGTGATGCCGATGCGGCCGTTGCCGAAGAGGCCGAGCCAGTCCAGCTTCGCCATCACCGCGCCGTGCGGGTCGAGGCCGAGGTAGTGGGCGAGGTTGGTGCGGGTGTCGCGCGTGGCGTCATGCGGCAGGAAGGCCTCCAGGTAATCGCTCCAGGTGGCGTGCTCGTCCAGCTCCATCGCGAAGCCGTCATCGGTGCAGCCCAGTTGCACGAAGGCGTCCCACGCGGCGCAGTAGCCGGCCTTGCGCAGGGTGCCGCGCAGCAGGGTGGGGATCTCGTCGATGCCATAGTGGCTGCGGTACTTCAGGCTGTCGCGGTTGGCGTAGCCGTCGAAGTCGCCGGTGCCGGGCACGCTGATCCGCACGGTCTGCTGGAAGAGCTTGTGGTAGGGGATGTATTTGGTGACCCCGTCGCGGATGTACTTGGCGCTGCCGCCCTGCCCGGCGAGGATCACGTTGCGCGGGTTCCAGCTGAACTTGTAGCCCCACGGATTGTCGTCGCTCTCGGGCGCCACCAGGCCGCCGCAATAGCTCTCGAAGGCCTCCATGCGCCCGCCTTCCTTCCGGATGCGGTCGAGGATCCGCATGGCGCTCATATGGTCGATACCCGGGTCGAGCCCCATCTCGTTGAGCACCACCAGGCCGGCCGCCTTGAGCTCCTGATCCATGGGCCAGAGCGCGTCGGGCACATAGCTGGGCGTGATCACGTGCTTGTGCAGGCGCAGGCAGTCCTTCAGTACGTCCATGTGCATGAAGGCGGGCAGCATGCTGATCACCAGGTCGTGCCGGGCGATCAGGGCGGCGCGGGCGGTCGGGTCGGTGGCGTCCAAGGACACGGCCTCGGCCACCTCGGGGCCCTCGTGCACCAGGGCTTGGGCATTGGCGAGCTCGCGGTCGGCCACGGTCACCCGCCACTCCTGCTGGTCGGCATGCGTGATGAGGTAGTGGATGAGCGAGCTGGCGCTGCGGCCGGCACCGAGGATGAGGATGTTGCGCATGGGTTCGCCCGGGGCGTGGGAGGATGGTGCGCCGCCCCCTTGCTCCGGTGTGGCAAAGGTGCGACAGCCGGACCGGCCGTGGAACGTGCATCTTTGCCACGCTCCCATGGCGCTAAGCTCCCCGCTCCTCGAACAGGCCGTCGACCAGCTGGCCACGCTCCCCGGCGTGGGGCGGCGCACGGCCATGCGCTTCGCCCTGGAGCTGCTGCGCCGCGAGCCGCAGGAGGTGGCCCGCCTGGCCGAGGCCATCCGCCGCCTGCGCGAGGAGGTGCGCTTCTGCGAGCAGTGCTGCAACATCAGCGACAGCGCGGTGTGCGAGATCTGCGCCGATCCGAACCGTGACCGCGGCACGGTGGCCGTGGTGGAGGACATCCGCGACGTGATCGCCATCGAGAACACCCGCCAGTTCCGCGGCCTGTACCACGTGCTCGGCGGGGTCATCAGCCCCATGGACGGCGTTGGGCCCGACGACCTGCACACGAAGGAACTGTTCGCCCGCGTGGGTGGCGGTGAGGTGCGCGAGGTGGTGCTGGCGCTGGGCGCCACGCTGGAGGGCGACACCACCGGCTTCTACCTGAACCGCCGGCTGAAGGAGATGGGGGTGGAGGTGACCATGATCGCGCGGGGCATCAGCGTGGGCGGCGACCTGGAGAACGTGGACGAGCTCACCCTGGGCCGCAGCATCATGGACCGGAAACCATACGAGCAAGGGGTGAAACGAGGTTGACATGTGCGCATGCGCACATGTGCCCATGCGCACATGAAACTCTCCGTCATCATCGTCAACTACAACGACCGGGCCTACCTGGAGCAGTGCCTGCGCACCGTGTTCGAGGCCATGGAGGGCGTGGAGGGCGACGTGTTCGTGGTGGACAACCAGAGCACCGACGGCAGCGTGGAGATGGTGCGCACGAAGTTCCCGCAGGTGAAGCTCATCGCCAACCAGGAGAACGTGGGCTTCAGCCGCGCGAACAACCAGGCCATCCGCGAAAGCACGGCCGAGTATGTGGTGCTGCTCAACCCCGATACGGTGGTGGGGGAGGACGTCTTCCGCAAGGTGGTGGCCTTCCTCGATGCGCACCCC
>JBIJCH010000170.1:0-5433 GCA_044344815.1 Flavobacteriales bacterium
TTTTTCGAGGGCGTCGGAGATCTCGCCCAAGGTCGCACGAACGCGGGCTGCGCTAACCGCTAAGGCGAGCAGATTCGCTTCGGGCTGCCAGCTTACGGCTTCCAGCTGGTCTGCGCTCTGGTCGGAGGAGGTGGTGGCCGAACCCGCTAACGGTGAAGCATGCACCGACGAGCCGGAAGCCGATGGCTGGAGGCTGGCAGCTTTCGTGATGGCTTCAAGGGCCTCCTTCACCTTCCCCTCGTCCCGCTTCGCCTTCATCGCATTCAGCCGTGCGATCTGCTGCTCCCGCACCTTCGCGTTGTCCACTTCGAGGAGTTCGATGGTGGTCTCTTCCTCCACGGGGAACGCGTTCACGCCGATGATCCGGTCCTTACCGGTGTCGATGCGGGCCTGGCGTTTCGCGGCGGCTTCCTCGATGCGCATCTTGGGCAGACCGGTCTCGATGGCTTTGCTCATGCCGCCGAGCTCCTCCACCTCCTTGATGCGCGCCCAGGCCTTGTGCACCAGCTCGTGCGTGAGGCTTTCCACGTAGTAGCTGCCGCCGAGCGGGTCGATCCACTTCGTGATGCCAGCGTTCTTCTGCAGGTAGAGCTGCGTGTCGCGCGCGATCTTGGCGCTGAAGTCGGTGGGCAGCGCGATGGCCTCGTCGAGCGAGTTGGTGTGCAGGCTTTGCGTGCCGCCGAGCACGGCCGCGAGGGCTTCCACCGTGGTGCGCGCCACGTTGTTGAAGGGGTCCTGCGCGGTGAGGCTCCAGCCGCTGGTCTGGCAGTGGGTGCGCAGCGCAAGGCTCTTCGGGCTGGTGGCGCCGACCTCTTTCAGCAGCTTGGCCCACAGCAGCCGGCCCGCGCGCATCTTGGCCACCTCCATGAAGAGGTCCATACCGATGCCCCAGAAGAAGCTGAGGCGGTTGGCGAACTCGTCCACCTGCATGCCGGCCGCGATGCCCGTACGCACGTACTCGATGCCGTCGGCCAGTGTGTAGGCGAGCTCCAGGTCCGCAGGCGCACCGGCCTCGTGCATGTGGTAGCCGCTGATGCTGATGCTGTTGAACTTGGGCATCTTCTTCGCGCAATAGCTGAAGATGTCGCCCACGATGCGCATGCTGGGCCCCGGCGGGTAGATGTAGGTGTTGCGCACCATGAACTCCTTCAGGATGTCGTTCTGGATGGTGCCCTGCAACTGTTCCGGCGGAACGCCCTGTTCCTCGGCCGCCACGATGAAGAAGGCCATGATGGGCAGCACGGCGCCGTTCATGGTCATGCTCACGCTCATCTTGTCCAGCGGGATGCTGTCGAAAAGGATCTTCATGTCCTCCACGCTGCTGATGGCCACGCCTGCCTTGCCCACATCGCCCTTCACGCGGGGGTGGTCGCTGTCGTAGCCGCGGTGCGTGGCCAGGTCGAAGGCGACGCTCAAGCCCATCTGCCCGGCGGCGAGGTTGCGGCGGTAGAAGGCGTTGCTCTCCTCGGCCGTGCTGAAGCCCGCGTACTGACGGATGGTCCACGGACGGATGGCGTACATGCTGCCGTAGGGTCCGCGCAGGTAGGGCGGGATGCCTGCGGCGTAATGCAGGTGCTCGAGCTGCTCGGTATCGACGGGCGTGTAGAAGGACTTGAGGGGGATCTCTTCCCTGTTGGGAATGCCGTGTGAGAGGGGTGAGGGTGGAGAAAGTGGTGAAAGAGGCGCTGCCGCCACGTTCTCACCACCCTTACCATTCTCACCCTTTTCACCCATCGCTTGCACCAGCACATCCGTCAGCTTCTCCACCGTGTAGCTCCCGCCAATGGGATCGGCCACACGCCCAAGGAAGCTCTCATCCCGCAGCAGGTTGTGGATGTTGCGAACGATACGGCGCGCGAGGACATCGCCTTCGGGCAGGGAAGGAGTGGGGATGGTGAGCCCGTCGCAGCCGCCGGTGATCGCGGACACGGCTTGTAGTGTAGCGCGGATCAGGTTCTCGTGCGCGGACTTCGTTTCGGCAGGGTAGGAGACGACGGCCTGTACCCAAGTGTTGTGCGAGCAGTCGTGCTTCGGCTTGAAAGCACCCACCACGGCGGCCCAGGCCTCGCGGAAGGCCCGAAGACGCGCCACCTCCAGGAAGAGGTCGTCGCCGAGGTGCAGGCGGAACTGGAGGCGGGCACAGGCATCATCGATGGTGTAGCCTTGGTCAAGCAGGCGTTGCAGCAGCATCCGGCCTTGTTCAAGGGCAACGGCGGTAGGGTGAATGGCGAATGGTGAATGGTGAATGGGGCCATCGCTCACGCTGAAGAGGCGGACGCGGGGGTGCTTCGCAATGCGGTCCTTCAGGTCGCTTACATCGGCATCGTGCGGCAGGCCCAGGCAGAGGCTGAGGTCGGTGGGGGCCACCTGCTGTTCCGCGGCGCGCTTCAGCAGCAGGCCCAGGGTGCCGTGCTCCCCATCCACCTGCAGGTCGATGCCCGCGAGCAGCACATCGTCGAGCACCGGCGACAGGTCGGGTATGCGGCCGTAAACCTCAACGGCATCGGCGCCGCCCATCAGGCCTTCCAGGAGCTTGTCGTTGGCATCGGCATCGTTCGCGTCCACGCCCACAGTGGCCCTCCAGGGGTTGCCCTCACGCTTCACGCCGCGGCGGCGGCTTCCGCCGGCACCAGCTTCCCCGGCCATGTGGAAGGGGGTGAGCACGGCGCCGTCCACCTGCACGAACAGCGAGGCGAGCTCCTTGTCCTTCAGTTCCTTGGTGATCACGGCCTCCCATTGCGCGCGTGTGGCGGGGGGGAAGGCCTCGAACAGCTTCGTCTGTGCCATCGGGGCGAAGTTCGGCACGGAAGCCCTTCACGGGCAGCGCGATGCCCATGGCCCGATCTGGTTCGCCCCCCCCATCGCCCGGTCCGTCGGGTATGCCGATCAAACCCTTTGGACTTAACACCGTCTTAACATAACTTCCGGCCACTTTCCCCTCCGGACCCCATGCGCATCCCCTCCCTTCTCAGTGCCGCCCTTGCGGCCATGCAGCTCCATGCCCAGACGGCTCCCAGCGACAGCCTGTTCGATATGGACCAGGTGGTTGAGGTGCACATCACCTTCGCCGACCCCAACTTCTGGAACACGCTGGTGACCTATTACAACAACGACCAGGGGGAGGAGCTCGCAGGGAGCGTGACCATCACCGACCAGACCGGCACCTGGACCCTGGACAGCATCACGGTCGCGCTGAAGGGGAACAGCAGCTACACCCATCCGGGCAACAAGAAGTCGTTCAAGGTCGACTTCAATGACTTCATCGACCAGAAGTTCCACGGTATGCGCAAGCTCCACTTCAACAACTGCTGGAGCGATCCCACCTTCATGCGCGAGAAGATCTTCTTCGACTATTGCCACGAGCAGGGCGTGCGTGCGCCGCGGGTGCAGTATGCGAACATCTACATGAACGGCACCCTGTGGGGTTTCTACAACATGGTGGAGGCCGTGGACAAGGAGTTCCTCGACCGCCACATCGACGACACGGCGGGCAACCTGTTCAAGGCGGCCGACAACTTCGGCATGGGGGGAGGTGGCGGGGGAAGCACCGCCGAGGCTGACCTGAAGTGGTACGGAACGGCACAGACCGATTACTATGACCGATATGAACTGAAGACCAACGAGAGCGCGAACGATTGGACCGACCTGCTCGACCTGCTGGACATGCTGAACAACGCACCGGACACCTATCTGCAGGCCAACTTCCCGGCGCGCTGGAAGTGGCGCGACATGCTGCGGTCGCTGGCCCTTGACAACATGTTCGGGAACCTGGACTCGTACATCCACAGCGCGCGCAACTATTACCTCTACCACGACAGCACCGACCTGGAGTGGCATTGGATCCATTGGGATGCCAACATGGCCTTCGGCAGCTACCCGGCCCAGGGGCAGAACGCCCAGACCCTTTCGCCCACCTACGTCGCCACGAACCGCCCATTGATGACTCGGCTGATGGCGGTCCAGGCCTTCCGCCTCGACTACCTGAACGAGTATTGCTACGCCAAGGCGAACTTCTCGAACACCTATCTGGACCCGCGCATCGATTCCATCGCCACGCTCATCCAACCGCACGTGGCGGCCGACCCGAACAAGCAGTACACCCTGGCCCAGTTCACGGCCAACATCGCTGGTGACATCACCGTGGCCGGTGGCGGCGGCGGCGGTGGCGGCGGTGGAATGCAGACGATCCGGGGCCTCAAGAGCTTCATCCTCGCGCGCAACAACAGCCTGGCAGGAACGCTGGATTGCAGTGCGGTGGGGGTGCAGGAGCTTGCGTCCGCCGATGACCTGCGTGTGTACCCGAGCCCGGCGAGCGATGCGCTCACGGTGCTGCTGCCCGCTGGATCTGCCATGAGCGACATCCGCATCGTGGACGTGATGGGGCGGACCGTGCCGGTGCGCATCAACGGCCGCGACGTTGACGTTTCCGGCCTTGCACCCGGGATGTACGTGCTGATGGTGCCCGATGGGGCCATCCTGCGCAGCGTGCGGTTCGAGAGGCAGTGAGCCCGCCCGTTGCGTAGCTTGTGCACAACAAGCCATGACACCGGGAACGTCCTTCCTCCGTGCCGAGGAGGTGCATGCGGCGGCCTTGTCGTACTTCGACAGCGACGAGTTGGCCGCCACCACCTGGGTGAACAAGTACGCCCTGCGTGATGCCGAGGGACGCCTGTTGGAGCGTTCCCCAGCGGACATGCACAGGCGGCTGGCGCGGGAGTTCGCCCGCATTGAGGCGGGGTACGCGCCCGTGCCTCCCGACCGGCGTGGTGATCTGTCGCCCTACGGCAGGCAACGCGTTCCCCTGGATGAGGGGCGCATCTTCGATCTGTTCGATGGTTTCCGGTCCGTGGTGCCGCAAGGCAGTGTGATGGCCTCGCTCGGCGATCCCCACCGCCTGGCCTCCTTGAGCAATTGCGTGGTGATCCCCGCCCCGCTCGACAGCTATGGCGGCATCCTCCGCAACGACCAGATGCTCGCCCAGCTGTTCAAGCGGCGGTGCGGTGTGGGCTTCGACCTCAGCACCCTGCGGCCCGAGCATGCCCCCGTGCGCAATGCGGCGCGCACCAGCACCGGTGCCGTGAGCTTCATGGAGCGTTTCAGCAACACCACCCGTGAGGTGGCGCAAAAGGGCCGGAGGGGCGCGCTCATGCTCACCATGGACATCGCCCACCCCGATGTGGAGCACTTCATCACCATCAAGCAGGACCTCGCGAAGGTCACGGGCGCGAACGTGAGCGTGCGGGTGAGCGACGAGTTCCTGCGCGCGGTGGAGGCCGATGGAGACTTCCTGCTGCGCTGGCCGGTCGATGCCACCCGACCGACGGTGAAGCGCACCGTGAAGGCGCGCGCGCTCTGGAGCACGCTGATCACCGCCGCGCACAGCACCGCCGAGCCGGGCATCCTCCTGTGGGACCGCCAGCACCGGTATTCCAC